>HF998201.1 GCA_000433255.1 Coprobacillus sp. CAG:605
CAAGAACATTTTGCATTTTTTGTGAAAAAAATGTTACAGTTGAGTCAAAGCACTAGAAAATAAACGAGTTTTCTTTCACTTTTTTTCATGCAATAACTGGTTTATTATCAAATACAGACTTTATTGCATTTAATATATCAATATTTTGCTTCTTATAAGTTAGAATACAGCTTCTAATATTTAAGTGAGCTTAGGCACCTTCCTCACTTCTAAATTTACCAATTTTTTGTTTTATCTTAGCTCCTCTTTGCGATGTTTCAGCATTATTATTTGTTGATGGAACTTTAAAGCCTTTTAGAATGTATAATATTTCATCTATATAGCCACGAATTTCTTTATTCATTATCTTATTATCATATTTTAAGCAATTAAATAACTATAATTCATCATCAAATAAATAGTTTTTGATATCATCCCTTAGCTCTTGCTCCCATATATCTAAAATACTATCATATTCTTTCATTATGTTAGAGAGTTCAGATTTATAAATTGTAAAATAGAAAGTCATAAATATTTCAAAGTTAAAAAGTCATAACTTTAAGTGTTTATGGCTATTTTTGATAGTTTTCTTAATTATTAGTCTTTTTTAGTATTTTGCTTATTTTTTATTATTTATCTGCAATATTTATTTCAATATTTTGTTTGCCTATTTACAGCAATTTTTAAGCAAAAAAA
>HF998202.1 GCA_000433255.1 Coprobacillus sp. CAG:605
TTTTGAATAGTCGTGTCTTTCCATTTCTTTGGATATAATATTTTTTCTTCATTAAAGATATTTGATATTTGTTGAAAACTTTTTCCTTCTAAATACATTTTAAATATTCTTTCAATAATAGGTTTCGTTGTTTCATCAACAATAGTTTTCTTATTACCATCTTTCTTATATCCTAGTGGAGCAGGACCTGGCAAATGACTTGACTTAATTGCTCCATTAAGTCCAAATTTAGTTCTTTCTGATACAATTTCAATTTCTAACTGTGATAAAACTGTTAACATTCTTACAAAGAATCTTCCGTTAGCAGTAGAAGTATTAACATCATCTCTATCACAAACTAAATAACAATTATATTTTTCTAACTCTAATATAAGTTCTTCTAAATCACGAACTGAACGAGTAACTCTATCTAGTTTATAGGCTACAATATAATTAATTTTTCCGTTCCTCATATCTTGTAACATCTCTTGAAATGCAGGTCTATGTTCCATATCTTTTGCAGATA
>HF998203.1 GCA_000433255.1 Coprobacillus sp. CAG:605
CTAGAGGATATCTTACTTAGTAGTAAAATACCCCCCCCATTTTGTTTATTTATTGCAAATTTATGCATACTAAATAATCACTCCTTATTCTATAAGTTAATTATACAAATAATATTTAAGATATTCAAGGATAAATTAAAAGAACTAGATTATTCTAATTCTTATTATGATCTATCTTATCCCATTTAATATCTTTAATAAAGATAGTTCTTAGAAGACAGATAATATAACTAAACATAAATATAGGGTTATAAAATATTACTTTAATTTTCATAGATTTAGAAATGTTTAAACTATTCTTTTCTTTTTTTAACATTATGGTTGTAAATATACTTAGTACTAAGTAGATTAATAATAGAAAGATAGTTAAATAACATAGAAAGGATGTAATACCTTTTGTTATTAGGATATTAAACAGAATAATTAGTAGTCCAATTATTATATAGATATATGGGGTTACTCCAAGAAAGGCATTAACTTTAGAGGCAAAGTTAGGATCATTCTTAATCTCACTTTTACTAATCTTATTAATATATTTTTTACGGGCCTCAAAATACCCTTTAACCCATCTAGTACGTTGTTTTAAAGATACATTAAAGTTATCTGGTTGTTCATCATAGAATATAGCTTTCTTATTATAGGTAGTTGTTAAGTTATTTAAGATAGCATATAAAGTTAGTTCATAATCTTCAGTTAGGGAATGAAAAGGAAAAGAGTTCCAATCTTCAACAATACTACCCTTTATATAATACCCCGTACCAGAAATAGTTAAATTATTATGATATTTATTCTTACGTTCATTTAACATAGTATTTATCATAGAAAATGTTAAAGCTGAAGATGCACTTACTAAGGTATTACTATTCTTAGTATTACGATACCCTATTCCTATGTCATATCCTTCATTAATAGATTTTTCCATATTTTTTATAAAGTCTTTATCTAAGATATTATCAGCATCAAAGATAAAGTAAGCGTCATAATGAATTTGTTTTTTTAGGATATATGTTACGGCATCATTTAAGGCGTAGCCTTTTCTTTTTAGGGATAGGTTTTCTCTTAGGATGATATTCATATTATATTGTTTAGCAATGTCTACGGTTTTATCTTTTATACTTTCTACTATGATATAGATATCTTTAGGATTTATTTTAGTAGTTTGTTTAGTAATACTTAGTAAGAGATTATTTATTACTTTGGATTCATATCTTGCTGGTATTAAGATACAATATCTTTTTTTATTATTATATTTTTTGGGTTTTCAATAGCATCTTGGCATTACTAAGTAACTATAGATTAAAAGAATAAAGGCACTTATAATAAATATTGAGCCAATTGAGTTATATATCATTTTGTTACCTCCATATTAGTATAACTTTTATACATTCTAGTATCATTATAATGTTTGTCAAGGAATTGTCCATATGATGTAAATGGTGGGATATCATGGTGTCTTAGTCCTAATCTAATACAGGCAGAGAATGAGATAAACATGTCAAGTCCAATTATAATAACTAAAATACGATATAAGATTTGACCTAGGTTGTAGGGAATACGTTCAATGTGTTTAGAAACATAGGGGTATACTTTAGTAACGCATAGGTAACATAGAAGCCCCCAGAATAACATAAAAGGAATAGTGGTACGACCATTGATATTAAGAAAATAAGTGGAATAGTTCCAAGATGTGGTACCAGTGAATGTTTCTTGAAGGAAGCTAATTAGGTATTCAAATGTTCCTCCAAGTAAGGCCCCTATTGTAAAATATTGATGCTTAGGTCTTTTTTTTCTTAGTAAGACGTAAATCATAAGACAAGCTCCCCATCCATATATGGGAGATAATTCAAAGTATAATAATCCTCTTTTAGTAACGTATTTAAATACACCAGTATTTAAATAGTTTATAACAATAGATAAGGTATCTTCATAAAGGCATCCTAGAAAACTAAAGATAATGAAAACAAAGAATATTTTTTCTTTGGATAAGCCCTTGGCAAAAGTCTTTTTACTTTTAAATAGATAATCTTTTATATTTTTCATATTACTCACTAATTATATTATAAAGGAATTATTTATTTGTGACAACTGTATTAGAGCAAGTTGGTGATTTTATGGGTATTGTTTAAAATAATGCTTGCAATATTTTTAGAAGATTACTATAATTTAAGTATGCAGGCATAGTTTAATGGTAGAATTTGTGCTTCCCAAGCATACGGTGCGGGTTCGATTCCCGTTGCCTGCTCCATTTGAATACAACTTACGGACTTAATTGTTCGTAAGTTTTTATTTTATATAAAACTTTAAAAGTTCTCTTTCTAGAAAGGAGGACTTTTTTCATGCTTGAATTTAAAGTAATTGAAAAACTAAAACCTAATAAAGATTTAACCGACATCTTAAAAGGCTTTAAATATAAGGTTAAATTAGGACAAACAAAAACTATCTTGCACACCAACTTACAAGTAGTAATACCTACTGAATACAAGATTACATATCCTACTACTCTTACAATACTT
>HF998204.1 GCA_000433255.1 Coprobacillus sp. CAG:605
ATAATGGAATTTAGACTTTTTTTATTGAGAGATATGCTTTATAATTAAGATGGTGATAAAAAAGTGAAAGATTTACGAGTATGTTTTATGGGAACACCAGATTTTGCAGTACCAATATTAGAAACATTAATACAAAATACTAATGTGGTTTTAGTCGTGTCCCAACCAGATAAAAAAGTAGGAAGAAAACAAATATTAACTAAAACACCAATTCATGAAGTAGCAGATAAATACGGTATTTCAGTATTCCAACCAGAAAAAATTAAGAATGACTATGAAAGAATACTAGAAGTTAAACCAGATATTATTATAACTTGTGCTTATGGACAGATTATACCTAAAGTATTACTTGATTTACCAAGATTAGGATGTATAAATGTTCATGCTTCGCTTTTACCTAAATTAAGAGGAGGAGCACCTCTACATCATGCTATAATTGATGGTTTAGATAAAACTGGGGTAACTATTATGTATATGGATGAAGCGATGGATACGGGGGATATTATTAGTACGATTAGTTATGATATTAAGAGTAGTGATACAACAGAGGATATTCATGATACTTTAAGGGAGTTGGGAGCTAAATTATTAATTGATACACTACCAAGTATAGTAACTGGTACTAATAGAAGAATAAAACAAAATGAAACCGAAGCAACCTATGGTTATAATATTACAAGAGAAGAAGAACATATTGATTTTAATAAGAGTGGTATTTTGATTGACAGATTAGTACGTGGTTTATATTCTTGGCCTTTAGCTAATACTATTATTGGAGATACGGAGTATAAGATAGTAGCAGGATATTTTGTAAAAGGCAAAGGAAATCCTGGTATGATTAGTGATATAAGTAAGAAAGTACTAGGGATAGGATGTCTTGATGGAACTTATTATGTAACTAAAATTAAACCAGCGGGTAAAAAGATTATGGATATAAAAGATTTTTTAAATGGAATAGATATAGAAGAATTTAAAAGTAGGAGTATTAAGTAATGTTTAAAGAAAAAGAACGAACGAGGGAGCAGAGTGTTTTATACTTAGTATTATGGTTAGTATTTATTTTTATCTTTCTTATTGCAATTAAGATAAACTCTAGTAAAAATCCGGTTGTTGAGGAAGTAAAGCCACAATATATAACTGTAGATAAGGGGTTTGAAAGATTAAATGCTAATAACTATGAATATAATTATGTTATTACTAATGGGGAAGATAAGACTTATTATACGGGGGTTATAGAGGGTAATGTTAATACAGGAACTAAGATATATAAAGATGAAGTAATTAATTATGTAAATAATGGGATTAATACGATAGATATAAATACTAATGAGACAGTAGATATATATGGGGATATTTTATATGAGTTTTTAAACCCCAATAATTTATATAACTATTTAAAAAATATTAAGTATATTATTAAAGAAGAAGATAATTTAAAAAAGTATGTTTATGATAGTACTTATAATTTAGAAGATATTCATATTGAAGTTAGTGTAGATACTAAGAATATTACTAGTATTAATTATAATTATTTAAATGTAACATATAGTTTATTATATAGTAATATTAGGGATTAGTTGACTTATTAAGAAACTTGATGTATGATATAGGCACTTTATGGGGGTACATATGAATACAAAGAAGGTTATAGTTAATCTTATTACAGCATTAAGGGGAGTAGGCGCTCTTCTTTTAATTCCAATTTTCTCTAACTTTGGACCAGCAGTAATGGGACTTTCTTTTTTAGGGTTTATTGCAACAGACTTTATAGATGGGTTTTTAGCACGTAAGTTTAATTGCTCAACGTTTTTTGGAGCTATATTAGATGGAATGGTAGATAAGATATTTACTTTAGTATCTTTAGGGTTACTTCTAACTATTACGCCAAATATGATTTATCCTTTACTATTAGAATTAGGAATACTAGGAGTAGGTTTTTATAGTGCTTCTAAGGGTAATAGTGCTAAATCATCTTTAATGGGAAAACTTAAAGTATGGATAATGGCTTTATGTGTTGGAGGATGTTTCTTACTAAGTGATTATCATACATTAGAAAATATATTATCATTTATAAAATTACCTATTTTAGATATTAATGATATTAATAAGAGTATTAAGTTTTTAACTGATTTAGCAATTGGCGCTGAAGTAGCTACTTTGGGTAGTTATATTGTTCGTGATATAAAAGAGACTAATGATAAAGTAAGAGATAATGAGCTACAAGATAATAGAAAGACTTTAAGAGATAGATTATTAAAAGAAAAAGAGTTATTACAAAGCATTAAAGATAATAAGGTGTCTAAGGATGATATTAAAGATAGATTATTTGATACAGAGTTTTATCAGGAACATAAAGATGACTCTATGAGATTGATTTTAAAGAAGGGACATTATGAAGAAGATTAATATTGAAGTAGTTGATCCTTACCAAGAGTATTTTAAGTTTAATAAAGTATATTGTGAACATAATGGCGTAAAGATTCAAAGTTTAGTGGATATTTTGGGGTATGTTGACGAGTTACAAGATGATACTTTAGTAAGTTGTAATTTTGATTATATATTAGAAAAGGGAATATATAAAGTTAATGGTCTTGCTTCTTCAAAACCTTATAATAAGGCTTTTAGGGGTATTATTCAGGTTAGAAAGTGCCAGATATGTATTTATTTAGAAATAAATAAAATTAAGGTTAATGTGCCTATAACTGAGTTAGTAATAATAAAACCTAAAGAAGATAAGATTGTATGTGAGACAACTTATGAAATGGGTGATACATCAATATATAAGAAAGAAAATATTAAGTATGATAATTTTATGGACGATTGCTATGTATTAAGAAAGCGTAAATTTAATTAGGGAGATATTATGTATATAGATTATAGTAAGATAACAACAAAAGTTTTAGAACAAATATATAATGATAATAAAGATGATATTGAAGTATTATTTCAAATTACTAATCGTTATATTAACGAAAGAATTAATGATACTATAGTATTAAGAAATTTAAAAAAATTAGAAACAATAGAGGATAGCCATTTTCAATGTCGGGTTAAATTAATTATTGCTAAGTATTGTTTAAATAAAGATAATTTGAAAGAAGCTAAGATGTATTTAGAACAAGTTAAGAGTTCTGGAGATTATAAATATAGTACTATTGCTATGAATAGATTAAGAGATCTAAATAAAAGAATAGATAATGGGTTACCTAGGTTTATGGATATATATAAAGAAGCTAAGGCTTATAGTCAGTATCATCAATATGAGGAAGCTTTAAAACGTTATGAAAAGTGTCTAGATATTGATCCCAATAATTTATTTGTTATGAATGAGATGGCTTATGCTTATACGGAGTTAGGATGCTATGATAAGGCTTGCAAGTGTTATAGTTGTTTATTTTCAGGTAGTGATAAAGACAAAAACTTAGGAGTTATTGGGTTAACTAAGATTGCTATTTTAGAGGGCGATTATAATAAAGCTTATGGTCTAATTAATGAACTTAAGATTATAACTTTGAAGGATCAAGAAATAAAAGATAATCTTTTAGCTAGTATTTTCTATTTAAAAGGTGATTATGAAAAAGAACTTACTTATTTAGAAAATAATCTTAATTCTAATGACGTAAATATTAGAGCCAAAGCTTTATTAAAACAAGGTGTTGCATATATTAAATTAAGTAATGGAGTTAAAGCAATTGAAGCTTTTGAACAAATTAAAGATAAGAGTAAATTAAGAGATACTTATGATATATTAGGGTCTTTATACTTTGCTCTTGGTAATTATGAGAAAGCTTTAGAAAATTATCAAGAGTATTATGATAGAGAACATTTTATGCCTACTTTGTTAAATATTGTAGATTGTTATGTATTACTTGGTAATGATATTAAAGCAATAGAGATACTTAATTACTTAAAGAATAGTTCTAACTTTTATCGGAAAGATTTATTAGATTATCATATTATGACTTTAAGTTTAAAATATAATATTTTCTTTGATGGTTTTGATTATAAGAAGATATCTGATAAGAAGAAGGCTTTAATACATTATGATTTAACTAAGAATATAGTTAGAATGAAGATGCAACATGGATTATATATAAATACGCCAAGGGATTTTAATGAATTTATTATGGATTTACAAGGAAGATTAAAACAAAGTAGGAAAGTTAGTTATACACCATATGAGTTATATGATGTTTATAAAGTATATTATCCTGGTATTGGGAAGAATAATGAAGATTATTTAATAGTTCAAACTATTCCTGGTACTTGGAATATTGTAGATTTTTATGCTACTTTAGAACCTGATTTGGTTTTTCCTAGAAAGATAATTGATAAAAAGAAAGCTGTCTTAAGATTACATCATAATTAGATGGCTTTTTTATGGAAATTTTTTGAAAAACAAGGAATTTACTTGAAAAAACTTGGAGATACTGGTACTATATTAAATAAATTAGTTTATTGAGAGAGGGTGACTTATGAACAATTATCTACCAGTAATGCTTCTTAAGGACCTAATCACCCTTCCAAACCAGGAAGTTAAAGTAGAACTTTCTAATAACTTATCTAAAAAACTTTTAACTTTAGCTTTTAAACATCATAATGGAGATCTTTTAATTGTGTGTCCGAAAGATGCTTTAGAAGAATCACCCGATATAAATGACTTACCATTAGTGGGAGTAGTTGGCCATATTAAATCCAAGATAGTATTACCTAATGGTAATATAAGGGTTACTTTAGTAGGAATAAACCGAGTTAATATCTTTGAATATCGTAATTTTGATGATGATAAAGAAATATTAATGGCTAATGTTAAAGTAATAGAAATACCTAAAAGTGATTTAGTAGAACAAACAGCATTGAGAAGAAAATTAGTAAAAATTACTAATCGTTATTTAAATGAATCTTCTAATGTTTCTAATAGTATTAATAATTCATTAAAAGAAGTAGTTGATCTTTATAAGTTAACTGATATAATAGCGTCTTTTATTCCTTTACAATTAGAAAAGAAAATATATTATATGGAAGAAGTTGACCCAGTAAAAAGAGCCAATCAATTAATATATGATATTGCTGTGGAGTTAGAAATAATTGCTTTAGATAAAAAGATGGACGCTACTATTACTAAGGAGTTAGAAAATAACCAAAAAGAATATATATTAAAAGAAAAACTTTCTTATATACAAAAAGAATTGGGTATAGATAAAGATGATAATGTAGATATAAAACAAGAGTATTTACAAAAGTTAGAGAGTTTAAAATTAAGTAATAAGACGAAAAACAAATTATTAGATGAAATACATAAATTAAGCAATATCCAAGATAATCATCCGGAAATGAGTGTAATAAGAAATTACTTAGATACAGTTTTAAACTTACCTTGGAATAACGCTAGTAGTGATTGCTTAGACTTAGCTAAAATTAAGCATAATTTAGATAAAACCCATTATGGACTTTCTAATGCGAAAGCTAGGATATTAGAGTATGTAGCGGTAAAAAAACGTAATCCAGATATTAAAAGTCCAATTATATGTTTAGTAGGGCCACCAGGAGTAGGAAAAACATCTTTTGGTATGAATGTAGCTAAATCCTTGCATAAAGAGTTCTATAAAATAAGTGTTGGTGGATTAAATGACACTAATGAACTTATGGGAAATAGACGTACCTACATAGGTAGTAGTCCCGGAAAAATTATGCAAGCATTATTGAAGTGTGGCGTTAATAATCCGGTAATTTTGATTGATGAAATTGATAAAATGGTTAAGAACTATCAAGGGGATCCCGCTAGTTCGATGTTAGAAATATTAGACCCCGAACAAAATATGATGTTTACTGATAATTACATTGAAGAGCCTTTTGATATTTCGAAAGTATTGTTTATTTTGACAGCTAATGATGAGACGGCTATTCCTAAGGTACTAAAAGATAGATTAGAAATAATTGAGTTATCTAGTTATACGGAGTTTGAAAAAGCTGATATTGCTCGTAAGTATTTAATACCTAATATCTTAAAAGAATATAATCTTACGGGTAAGAATATTAAGTTTAATGATGAAACGATATTAGAAATAGTTAATAAATATACGAAAGAAGCTGGACTTAGAGAGTTAAAAAGAAATTTAAATACGATAATAAGAAAAGTAATTATTGAATATGATGATAAAGAAATACATCGAGTTTTAGGGTTAAAAGATATCGTAAAATACTTAGGTAAACCTAAGTATCAGACTATTATAAATAGTACTTTAAGACCGGGGTTGTGTAATGCTTTGGCTTATACACCAATGGGGGGAGTAGTTATTCCTATTGAGTCTTGTCTTTATGATGGTGAAGGAAAAATTATATCGAGTGGGTCTTTAGGTAAGGTTACAGCCGAGTCAGTTCAGGTAGCTTTATCTTATATAAAGAGTAATAAAGATATTTTTCAAGTTAGTAATTGTCATTTTGAACATAAAGATATTCATATTCATTTTTTAGAAGGAGCAGTACCAAAAGATGGACCTTCTTCAGGGGCTTCAATTGTAACATCAATACTAAGTTTAATATTGAATAAAAATATTCCAGAAGATATTGCGATGACAGGTGAAATAACCTTAAGAGGAGATATTTTGACTATTGGGGGGTTAAAAGAAAAAATCTTGGGAGCTTACAATAGTAATATTAAACAAGTCTTTATTCCTAGTGGTAATATAAATGATTTAGATGAAATACCAAAGAAAGTAAGAAATAATTTAGATATTGTACCAGTATCGAATTACATTGAAATATTTCAAAGAATATTTAATTAAAATGTATTATAAGTTACTTTTTCCTTGCAATAACACAAGAAATACACTATATTAAAAACAGGAGAAAAATTATGATAAGTAAAAAAGCACAAAAAGTATTAAATGATTTAGAATTAAATCATAATCATTCTTGGGCACAAGAAGTAATGATGCGTAATAAAAATAACTTAAGTAGCATCGCTATTAAGTATCGTGGCGTTAAGATAACATATCAAGAAATGTTTGATGAAGCTACTAAGTATGCTAAAGCCTTAAGGGCTTTAGGGTATTCTAAGGGAGACGAAGTACCTGTTTGTATGAGTAATACTCCGGAGTTTGCTTATATGATGTTAGCGGTTAGTATGATAGGGGGAATTTTAAATTCTTTTCCCGAATGGGCAGATAAAGATTATTTAAAATTCATTATTAATCATAGTAAAAGTAAGAATGTCTTTGTAACGGATAAAGAATATCCATTAATGAAAGAGGCTTTAGAAGAGAGTAATATTAGTAATATTGTGGCTTTCTCAGTAACTGATTCTTTATATAGAGATTTAATGGGAAATCCTATTGATCCTTATAAGGAAATTGATGATAAGTTCTATCCTTTTGTTAATAGAATTAATGAGATTAAAGATTATACAAGTAAGAATGTTATGGATGTTAGAGAGTTTAAAAAGTTAGGGGATAATATTTCGATGGCGAATGTTCATGCTAGTGTTAGTTTATACGATCCTTTTACTATAACTTATTCTAGTGGATCAACCGGACGTCCTAAGGCAATATTACAACCAGTAAGAAGTTATATGACAATATCAAGGTTTAAAGATCATGATGTTTCAGGGATGCCTAAAATGAGAAATATGACAATTTTAGCACATATTCCAACTTATACTCATGTTGTTTTAACGACATCATATTCGGATGTGTTCTTTGAACATTGTACGGTGGCACCAGAACCAATATATCAAAAAGAAGCATATCCTTATACATTATTAATTAATAAACCAAACCAAGTATGTTCAAGTCCAGGTTTTAACACTTATTTAGCTAATCTTTTGACTTTTGATGAAAATTGGAAACATGTAAAATTTCCTTATTTAGCTATTCCGACTGTAACAGGTGAAGAGTTAAAACCAGGACAAGAAAAATATTTTAACAAAGTAGCAAGAGAGCATGATTTTGGAATTGACAAGTTACCTCGCCCACTAGGGCCAGTATCATACTCAATTGGAGGAGGAACTTCAGAAACTTCGGGTATTTTCTTTACTTTATTTAAAGAACATATGCGTAAATTATCTTTCTTTAAACATAAAGAGATTGGACTTCAAACTGCCGGTATGGCATTAGTTGATGTGATTGATGAAAATGGTAATTCTTGTGAGATTGGACAAGAAGGTATGATTATTGTATCTAGTCCATGTAATATGAGTGGATATTATTATGAAAAAGAATTAGATAAAGAATGCTTTATGATTGATAACCTAGGTCGCAAATGGCTTAAAGTTGGTGCTTATGGTATTAAGCTAGATAATAAGGGCAATATAAGAATGGCTGGTAGATTACATGATGATTTTATACTAGGAGATATTAAAATACCAGTATTTAAGTTTGAAGATGTTGTTCAAAAAGATACTAAGAATATTTTAGCAGCACATGCATTTTTCTATGAAGAGAGTAATGAATTAGTAATATTTGTAGAACAAAGTCCATTTAGTAAAGAAAACTTTAAAGGATTAGAAGAAAGTATTTATAATCGTTTAAACAAAGTATTTAATAAAGAAATTATGGATAATGTTATTATTAAACAAGTTGATCCAAGTCTAGGTGTTCCATTAGCGCCTTCAGGTAAAGCAGATAGAAAAGCTTTAAAAGCTTTATATACACCAAGTTTAGAAAAAGCTATGACTTTAAAATTAGAAAAATAAAATTTCTACCTAGATTTAGGTAGATTTTTTTATGGGGTATTGTTATAATATCATTAGAATAGAGGTTTTTATATGTCAACGATAAGTTTAAGTTTTATTATATTTTCGATAGTGTATTCTATTGTATTAAATATTATATATTATTCGAAGAGTCATATTGATTTAAAAGAAACAACAATATTTTCCATATTATTACCTTTGAATTTAATTGGACTTATTTTAGAATTAATATGTATTTTAGTATCAAATAATCCAATAAAATCCATACCAGCAACTATTACGAAACTTTATCTAGCATATTTAATCTCTTTTGTTTTCTTTATGTCGTTATATATTTATGCTGTTTGTTATATGAGTGGTAAAAATGACAAGCCAAAATATTATAATGTTTTAAAAAAAATAACTATCGTTATTTATATAATTAGTCTTATAATAATGGCAATCTTACCTATTGAAACAGCCGTAGGGCACGCAACAGGCTTAGCAGTAAACTTTGTTTTTGGTATTTCTACTTTAGCTATGGTAGTATGGTTAATTACGACCATTAAAAACTTTAAAAGAATTAAAGCTACTAAGTTTATTCCTTTATTATCATTTATGTGTTTATCGGGTGTAATGTCCTTGGTACAAAAAGTGTATCCGGAAGTAACTTTTATTACTTCGATTGAATTTTTAGTAATATTCTTTATGTATTTTACTATTGAAAATCCTGATATGAAGTTAATTGAACAACTTAATCAAGCTAAAATACAAGCTGATAAAGCTAACTTGGCTAAAAGTGAGTTCTTATCTAGTATGTCGCATGAAATTAGAACTCCTCTTAATGCTATTGTTGGGTTTAGTCAAGGGTTAAAAGAAGAGGAGTTACCTTCTAAAGCTATAGAAGAAGTAAATGATATTATAAGTGCCTCTAATACTTTGTTAGAAATTGTAAATGGTATATTAGATATAAGAAAGATTGAAGCTAATAAGATAGAGATTGTTAATAAAGAATATGATTTTAAGGTGATGTTTAAGGAGTTAGTAGCACTTTCTAAAGCTAGACTTGGGGATAAGCCTTTAGAGTTTAGATATTCTTGTGATGCGGCAATTCCGGATACTTTATACGGGGATGAAACTAGGGTTAAACAAATAATAATTAATATATTAACTAACGCTATTAAATATACAAAAGAGGGATACTTTGATTTTCAAGTTCATAGTGTTATTAAAGATGATGTTTGTCGTTTAATAATTTCAGTTGAAGATAGTGGTATTGGAATAAAAGAAGAAAATATTAAGAAATTATTTACGAAATTTGAACGCTTTGATGAAAAAAATACGACGATTGAAGGAACGGGATTGGGTCTTGCTATAACTAAGATGTTAGTAGAACTTATGCATGGAAAAATTATTGTTCAATCAAAGTATGGTGAAGGCTCAAAATTTACTATTATTTTAGATCAAAAGATAGTTTTAGGTAAAAAGTTAGAACAAAAAGTAGTACAAAGTGATGTTATTAGTGATTATCATGATAAAAAGATTTTGATTGTCGATGATAATGAACTTAATTTAAAGGTTGCCATGAGACTGTTAGAAAAATATCATTTAAATATTACAACGGCTACATCGGGGTTTGAATGTATAGATTTGATTGCTAGTAATAATAAGTATGATTTGATCTTACTTGATGATATGATGCCTAAGTTAAGTGGGGTTGATACCTTACATCGTTTGAAAGAAAATGAGTTGTTTAATATGCCGGTGGTTTGTTTAACAGCAAACGCTATTGAGGGGATGAAAGATAACTATCTAAAAGAGGGTTTTGATGATTATTTAGCTAAACCAATTGATAGAATAGAATTAAATAGAGTATTACATACTTATTTAGATAAATAGGAGGTATTTTATGATTTGTCCAAATTGTGGTAATAAAATTAATGAAGAAGAATTATTAAATTATGAGTATAAACCAATATCTATGTGGGAATATTTTGGGTATCAATTATTGTTTATGATTCCTTTTATAGGTTCTTTAGCGCTAGTAATAGTGGCGTTAACTCATAAAAATATTAATGTAAGAAATTTTGCTCGTTCATATTTTTGTGTATCGATTATTGTATTAATATTATTTGCTTTATTTATAGCAATGGGTATATTTACTTATCCAGTTATGCCAATATTTGATACGGTCTAAAATAACGCTACTCTTTTTTGGAGTAGCGTTTTGAAAATATAATTGTAATAATAAGGAGAATACTTAATACAAGGTAACTATAATAATAGAGATAAGATGTATTTTGATAGTGGGTTATAAAAGTATCTAAGGAGATAAAGATAAAGATAAGACCAAAGATATATAGATATTTTTTCTTAATTATTTTTTTTAGGTTGTAAGTAGCTAGAAGAGAAGTCATGAGAAGATCAATAAAGAATTTTAAAGCGAGAAAGTTTTCAATACGATCAAGAAAGCTTAAAACACTTACTTTTTTTAACATGATAAATTCGGGATAACGATATATTTTAGCTAAGGTAGGCCCAAGGATTGATGTTATACCAAAGATATTAATTAAGATAGAGATAACACCAAGGGAATAACCTAAGATAATTGATTTACGATTATAGTTATCTAAGTTAAATAAAAGAAGTAAAACCGGAGCTACAGAGTAGGAAATAGCTGTTAAGATAGTTAGAAAGTAGTTATATTCTTTATTATAACTTAAAGGTAAAAAATTACTTAGATTGATGTTAGATAAGATAAAAATAGCAATTGTAACTAAAAGAATAGCACTGATAATACTTAAGATCTCTCCTAAACGGGCAATAGATTTAAGACCATTTTTGATACCATAAATAACTAGACCATATAAAGATAAGGCTATGATTAGGGGTGGAGTGTTAGTTAGATAGAAGTTAGTAGTTAGGGCACAGAATGTTATCATTGTAGTATTTATCATATATAATGATAGAATAAAGATTATAATTTTGCCTAATAAATTATTTCTTATTTTAGAAAAGTCTCTAGTAGTTAGAAATATAATTAGAAGAAGCCCTAGTAGACTACCAATAAAAGAGGCAAAGATAGAGTGATTGTTAGTGTAGTTAAAAATTACCGATAAGCCCCAACCAAAGTTTAAGGCACGGGAGAGAAAAAAGGTTAAAATTGTTTGTTCACGTTTGGTCATTTTACCACCTCGAATATAGAACCAGCACGATTAATTGCAATGTTAGTATTTACTTCGATTTCTATGGTGTTTAAGATATTACTTTGATATTTCTTATTAGGGTACTTAAGATAATAGGCTTTACGAAGTCCTAAGACATCAATATTATTTTCATTTTCTAAGTTTATAAAACTTATTATTTGTTCTTTGATTAGAGAATTAAAAGTATTTTCTAACTTAGTATAAGTGTCTCTATTGCGGAAATTAGAGTTATCATTTAAGTAGTTTACTAAGCCTTGGGCTTGGAAGTTTAAAAGAATTTTATTATTTTTTATTTTGATATCTAACTTACCATTACTTATATAGATAGAGTTGTTAGTTTTATCTTTAACTAATACTTTTTTCCCAGAAGTTAGATAGTTATAGATAGTTTGAGTATTATTATCTAACTTAGTTTTGATAGAGGTACCTTGGTAAAGATAACTAGTACCTAGGGTTATTTCATTATCAATATAAACTTCAGGTATTGTAATATCTTCTACTTTAGACATTAGTTTAGCCACTAAGTAATCAAAACTATTTTCTAACTTAACATAGTTAGAAGTTTCTAATAGACTTAGGATAGCTACGGAGTTTATGGGTTCGTTTTTAGATTGAAATTCTAGGATACTTTTAGGTTTTTCACTTACTACAAGATAGAAGTTAGAAGCAAAGTTATCTTCTCTTAGAATGTAGTCGGCAATATCTAATATGTTAATGTTTTTATCAATGATAACTACTTTAATATGTGAAAAATAAGGCTCTTTAGCTAAAGACTTATTAGTATTTTCTAAGGCTTCAGCAAAAGTTTTTCCTTGGGATGTAACGGTGTAGGTTTTAGAGGTTAATTCTTCGGTATTATTATTTTTGGTATTAACTACTTCATATGTTGTTTCATAGTTATTATCTTTTTTTTCAATAGCAATACCACTTATGATACCTAGAGAATTTATTTCTTTATAATCAAGACAACCACTACATAAGAAAATTATTAAGATTAAAATTATTTTTTTCATAGTTCACCTTGCTTTGTATAATTTTTATCAGTAAGAAGTTTAGAACGTTTTTTATCGTCTTTTAGAGGTTTACGGAAGAGGGTTTTATAGAAATAGATGGGGTCGAATGGCGCTAGGGGATAGGTATAAGGCTTATTTACGGAGGTAAGACCAGATAGATGAATTAAAAATATAAATAGAGCCATGTATAAGCCATAAAGTCCTAGAAAACAAGTCAGGATAAGGGCAAGAAATCTAATGTGTCTTATGGCGTTTATTAATTCTAAGTCCGTAAAGACCATACTAGTTATATAAGTAATAGCGATCATGATAATCATAATAGTTGAAACAATACCAGCACTGACAGCCGCTTCACCTAAAACTAGGGCACCAACAATGGAAATGGAAGATCCATAGGAGTTAGGAAATCTAGCATCACTTTCGCGTAAAATAGCACAGACAATTAATACAAAGATACATTCAGCAAATGCGGGAAAGGGAACGGAATCACGTTGAATGGCGAAACTTACTAAAAGACTTAAGGGGATTGATGATTGATTGAAATTGATTAGAGCGAGATAGAAAGCGGGAAGAAAGATTGAAATTAGAAGACATAAAAATCTTAGTACTTTGATAAAGTTAACGTTAACGTTTTTAGCATAAGAATCAACATTAGGATTGATAAAATCAGCAAAGAAAGAAGGAATTATTAGAGCAAAGGCCGAAGCATCACAAATTAGAACAATTTTACCTTCTAGTAAGGATGAGGCGGCACGATCGGGTCTTTCAGTTAGCTGGGCGGTGGGAAATATACTTCTATTTTCCCCACAAAGAAGTTGTTTTAGATTACCCATATCTAAGATACCATCAATATTTATAGCGTTTAATTTATCTTTTACTTGGTTAACAATTTGCTTTTCAGCAATACTTTCTAAGTATAAAATGCTAACTTTGGTTTTGGTTATCTTGCCAACTGTTAAGTCATCATTTATTAGATCGGAAGACTTAATGCGTCTTTTTATTAGACCTAGGTTAGTTTGAATAGATTCATTGAAAGAGTCTTTGGGACCATTGATATCAGGTTCAGCTGTTGGAGATTGTACACTTCTTACTAAATTACCTTTAGTTTCAACCGCGTAAGTTTTATCTTTAGATACTAAGGTAAAGCCATTAAGTAAATAAGTAGTGGCATCTTCAATATTTATAACTTCTTTAATGTTGGGTCCAGCAATTAAGCTAGCATTTAATTTCTTTTCACGATTAAGAGTTAAAGTTTTTAAGATATATTCATTTATTTTATCACTACTACATAAAGATTCTAAAAAGATAATATCAGTATTGTTGATTGTTTTAATAATTAAATCACTACTATTTTGAAATTTTAATTTTAACTTTGTACTAAGTTTCATATAATTCACCATTTTTAGTATGAACAGGAACGAAGAGTTTAAACCATGAAAAAAGAAGAAAATAATGTTATTAAAGTTATTGACGTACGTATGTATCTTGTGTATAATTAAAACAGCTTTTAAAAAAGGATTGAATATAAGTACGGCAGTGAAGCCGGAATTTAAGCCCATGGAGAATGAATGGTACTATCTATGAAATGGGAAACTTGGGAGGCAACGACCAAGAAATGAAATTTTAATTTTATTTTTGAGGTATTATTATGGAATATGAAGTAGTTATTGAAAGATTAAATGATCAAGCTTTTGGCGTAGGATATATTAATTCTAAGGTAGTGTTTGTGGAAAATGCTACGCCTGGGGATATAGTTAAGGTAGAAATTATAAAAGAGCGAAAGAATATCTTAATCGGTAAGATTAAGAGGTTTATTAAATATTCTAGTTTAAGAGTAGATAGTATGTGTAAGTACGCTAGTAGGTGTGGTGGTTGTAAGTTAGCAACCTTTGATTACTTAGAAACAATTAAGTACAAGAAAGAAAAGTTAGAACATATTTTAAAGAAGTTTGGTAACTTAGATTTAGACATTCCTATAGTTACTTCTAATAATATAGAGTATCGTAATAAGATAAGTTTACATATTAAGAATTATAAAATAGGGTATTATCAAGCAAGTACAAATGAGTTAGTTGAAATAACAAAGTGTAATATTGCTATGCCTGTAATTAATGAGTTTTTAAAGTACTTAAAAGATTTTAAAATTAAAGATGGTAGTGTTAGTATTAGGTGTAATGATTCTAATGAGTTATTAATATATATAAAAACAAATGATAATATTGTGATACCTGAGATACCATTAAATGTCGTAGGAATAGTGTTAAATGATAAGGTATTAAAGGGTAATTATTATATTACAGAGATTGTTAATGGCTACAAATATAATGTTAGTTATAATTCTTTCTTTCAAGTTAATCTTGGGGTTTGTGCAAAGATGTTTGATTTGTTAGATAAATATATATTAAAGAATAGTAATGTGTTGGATCTTTATTGTGGGGTTGGAACTTTAGGGTTAAGTGTTGCTAAGAATGAGAAAATGGTTTATGGAATAGAGATTGTTTCTAATGCTATAAAGAATGCTTGGGATAATGCTAAGTTAAATAATATTTCTAATGTTAAGTATTATTGTGGAGATGTTAGTAAAGTTATTTCTAGGATTGAAAATAAGATTGATGTTATTATCACAGATCCACCACGTAGTGGTTTAGATAAAAAGACTATTGATGTTATGATGAGGTTAGAACCTAAAGAGATAATTTATATATCATGTGATCCAATAACGTTAGCTAGAGATTTAAAGTTACTAGATGGATATAGTCTAAAGTATATTACGGGATTAGATATGTTTAGTTATACTAATCACGTTGAATGCGTTTCAGTACTACATCGAAAAAGCCTTGAAAAATAAGGCTTTTTGATTTTTAGTAAAACTAAAAAAAGTGATATTTTGTTGTAAAAAATGATAAAAAATCAAAAAAT
>HF998205.1 GCA_000433255.1 Coprobacillus sp. CAG:605
ATTTTTATATGCCTCTATTGTGTGATATTTTAAATTGATTTCACAATGTTCTTTCATCCAATAATCAAGATAATCTGAGTAAGACATTGTTTTAGGTTTAAAACTATGTCCCGTATTCAAATATTCATTGTATGCAATAATACCTGCTTGTTTTGCTTCGCTTTTTGTCGCGAACCCTGATTTATTTTTAAATTTTCTTTTTCCATCGATTGAAGCAATTTCAAATTTATATTGATATACTTCTCCTCTTTTTTGAACTGTTACATCAGCCATAATAATCTCTCCTCCATTTACATTTGAGTAAATGAAAAAGTTGGCACGAATGCCAACTTTATATTGTTTGCAAAAATGTTTGCATAGAGATTTCCTTATTTTACAAGGCTTTTCGACGATTTTGTTTTCAAATTTTTTTGTTTGCAAACAAATTGCAAACATTTTGCTATTTTTAGCACTTTTTTGAACTTTTCAAAATCTCACAAGCCCTTATTTTATGGGCTATTTGCCACAACAGTTCTTGTATTTCTTACCAGACCCACATGGACATGGATCATTTCTACCAACTTTTGGTCCTTCATTTCTAACTGTTCTATCT
>HF998206.1 GCA_000433255.1 Coprobacillus sp. CAG:605
CATTCACCATCAATATAACTAGCAATAAGATCATCATTCTTAATAAATGGCTCAACAGTTGTTTCATAAGCAGTCATTTCATTCTTAGAAGTAAATTTAGAGTATGTAAAATAAATAATAGATATAGTAACTACTAAAACTAAAGATAAAATAGTACCATATTTGTAGACATCAGTCCTATGCTGTGCCCACCATAACTTACGTTTAAAATTCATATTATAACCTCCAAAAGAAAACATTTTGCATTGCGTTTCATATGACATTTCGTATTTCGTATCATACTATAATTAAAGTATAACACAAAATATCGTATTTGTGCATAAAACTTACAACAGATATATTGTAATATGTGTATGCTAACTGATAACTAAATACAAGTATAGTACATAAAAAGTGCAAAAAATGTCGAAAAAAGTAACAAAATTAGGCAAAAAAATTTATAAAAAAACTCTACTATCAAAGTAAAGCTCTTAAAACTATAATTCTCTATTCTCATAAATAAAGTCAACAATATTAACATTATTAATACCATCAATATTCTCTTGTAAGATAATATCAGCTAAAAATAAATATCTAGGATACATCTCTTTAATTTCATAAAAAGGTCTATACTCTCTTTTAAATGTCTTTTCCTCTTGAACATTCTTAGCAACTTGTAAATAAAAATATTTATCTATACCACGTCTAGCTATAAAATCACATTCTAAATTACCTATTCTACCAACACTTAAATTATAATCATGGCTCATTAAATAGATAAATAAAATATTTTCTAACACCGGACCATAATTAATTCTATTATCCGTATTTAAAGCATAATAAATGCTTAAATCAGCTAAATAGTATTTTTTATCACCATCTAACACTATTTTAGACTTCATATCAAATAAATCACATGGATATATTATTTTAGCATTCTCTAATAACTCAATATATGTTTTGATAGTTCTTCTATCAATAGTCATTTTTAAACTTTCAGTTAAATATTTGTATATATTGCCAATTGAGATAATTGCCCCAAAATTATTAACAACATATTTTTCAATTATTTCAAATAACTCTTTATCTTGAATTTTCTTATGATTTTTTATATCTTTTTCAAAAATTTGGTCAATAACACCTTTAGTATATAATACCTTATCATTATGATTATCATACATTAATGAACCTGGAAATCCACCATCTCTTATGTATTCTTCAAATTCATGATATATATTAGCACTTACAGTTTTGCCTAAAAACTTTTTCATATCTACATATTCATAAAAATTTAATGGCAAAACTTCTATTTCAATATATCTTCCTGTAATTTTAGTAATATTCTTTCCCTTAAATATACTATTATTAGAGCCAGTTAAAAATATAGAGTAATTGTCTTCTAAACGATAAGCATTAATTAATTTTTCATAATCTTCGACATTTTGAATTTCGTCAATAAAAATATATTTAAAATCTTTATCCGTAATTAAACTATCTATCAATTGTTCTAAAATATTTGGAGTAGTTATATTATAATTATCTAAATCAATATATATAATATCTTTATCTAAAACACCATTATCTAATAGTTCTTCTATAATAGATTTTAAAAGAAAAGTTTTACCACAGCCAAGTATCCCTGTAATAATTTTAATCATTGAACTATCATTATAAAGCCCACGTATTCTTTTTAAATAATCTTCTCTCTTATAAATTTTACTCATACTAATATCTTCTAACTAATAGTTTACTATGCCGTAAGAAATGTCGCAAGAAATTTATTCATTTTCACGATATTTATTTGCAAAATGATTTCTTTAGATAAACTTATGTTGTAAGAAATGTCGTAAGAAAAAAGACATCACCCTAAAGCAATGCCCATATAAATACTATCTATATTTCTTCATAATTCTTAAAGTATTTAAAATAGTAAGTAAAGTAACCCCAGTATCCCCAAATACTGCTAACCACATATTAGCAAGACCAAAAACACTAAGTAATAAAATAATAACCTTAACACTTAAAGCAAATATTAAATTTTCTTTAATAATACGCTTAGTATATTTAGATATATCTATCGCTAAAGGTATTCTATCTACCTCATCACTCATTAATACAATATCACTAGCTTCAATAGCAATATCACTACCAACACCACCCATAGATATACCTATATCGGCTCTTTTTAATACCGGAGCATCATTAATACCATCTCCAACAAAGATAGTAATCTTATTATCTTTACTAACACTCTCATAGTTAGAAAACTTATCTTGTGGCAACATCTCATACTTAATCTCATCAATACCCAAAGTATGACCAATAACTAAAGCATTCTCTTTCCTATCTCCTGTAAACATATAAGTCTTAATACCATAACTCTTTAACTTACTTATTGTTTCTTTAGCACTTTCTTTAATACCATCATCAACACTAATAGACGCTACATGACTACCATTAATATTTAAATGTAACATACATTCATGATTACAAGAGCAAAGTCTTTTATTACCAATAAATATATTCTTATCCCCTAGTTTAAATGTTATACCTTGACCTTCAATCTCTCTAAAATCTTTAACATCACTATTATCAACTTTAGTACTCTTTAACTTCAAAATAGATTTTGCAATAGGATGATTAGAAAAAGATTCGCCCTTAATTAAAATATCTATTATTTCATCATAATTATATCTACTATCTTCTATCTCTATCTTAGATACATTAAATGTTCCATTAGTTAAAGTACCAGTCTTATCAAATATAACACTTGAAGTATTACATAAATTATCTAAATAATTACTCCCCTTTATTAATATACCTTTCTTACTGCTAACTCCTATTCCTGTAAAATAAGATAATGGAATAGATATAGCAATGGCACAAGGACAAGATATTACTAAGAATGTTAATCCTCTATAGATACTTTCTTTAATGGTTACATCAGTAAATATAGGTAAGAATATCGTTATAAGAATAGCCATAATAATAACACTTGGCGTATATATCTTACTTATTTTAGATACTGTAGTTTCTGTCTTCGTCTTTTTATCCGTCGCACTATCTAGTAACTCTAAGACTTTAGATACAGTTGAATTATCATAAGTTTTAGTAGCTTTAATCTCTATTACTTCACCCATATTAATACTTCCTGATATAACATTAGATTTAACTGTAACATTATCTAAGTCAGATTCTCCCGTTAAAGCCGAAGTATCAAGTAAAGTACTACCTTTAACAACTACCCCATCAACTGGTATCTTTTCTCCTTTTTTAACTATTAAAATATCATTAATTTTAACATCTTCTACTCTAATTTGGTCTATCTTATCCCTAACTTTTAAGTTGGCATAAGGTTCTTTAATATCTAATAAATCTTTAATAGATTTTCTTGAATTATTAATAGCTTTTTCTTCTAATATTTTACCTATGGTATATAAGGCAATAACCATCATACCCTCTAAAACTTCACCTAGTGCTAAAGCACCTAAACAAGAAATAGTCATTAAAGCATTTTCATTAATGCCATTACCTTTAAGTAATAACTTAAGAGCATTAATTGTTGTTCTATAAAGTAACATACTATAAGATATCAGATACAAAATTATTTTTATTACTTTAGGAAATGGTAAGAAATATCCTGAAAGTCCTATTGCTAAAGCTAGTACTAGACACATTAAAGAAAATTCTTTTCTATTCTCTTTCTCTTCTAACGTTATAAAACACTCTGGCTCAACTCTTCTAACTAAGTCATTTAATTCTTCTAAAGAATAATCTTTATTTGATTCATATGCTATCTTACATGTATTAAAGTTAACTGTGGCATTGCTAAAGTCTTCATGTTTATTTAGCATTTCTTCAATCTCTCTTGCACAAGCCGCACAATCTAAATTATTAATATTATATTTATATTTCTTCATTTTCATCCTTCATTCTATGTTCGATATGTAGAAGTCCAATCTCATACAATTTATTTATATGTTCATCATCTAAGGT
The DNA here is from genome assembly GCA_000433255.1 of Coprobacillus sp. CAG:605. Taxonomy (GTDB): domain Bacteria; phylum Bacillota_I; class Bacilli_A; order RF39; family UBA660; genus CAG-605. The sequence goes on from HF998206.1 coordinate 3,976, forward strand.
ATAGTATACTTCTTTACCTGATTTATAATATTTAACTATTCCCGCATTTTTAAGAATTGCTAACTGATGTGAGATTGAAGACTTCGTCATATTTAAGACATTAGCAATATCACAGACACACATCTCTCTATTATCTAATGTCCATATAATATTTATTCTTGTCTTATCTCCTAGTATTTTAAATAGTTCTGAAAGATTATCTAACTCAAAACTACTTGGTCTATTTTGTAGGGCATCATTAACTCTATCTTGATGGATTATATTACAATCACATATTAATTCTTTTTGTTCCATAGTATCTCCTTTTAGTTGAATACTTATTCAACTATCTTCATTATAGTTGAGTAAGTATTCAACTGTCAAGTAAAAAAATAACTGATAGACAAAATCTAACAGTTAGTAGTTTTTAGAATCAATGTAATAATAAATGAAACAATAAATGCAATAATAAACTAATTAGAAAAAAATTTAAAAATATCATAGGAATTATTTCAAAGTGCAAATTCTGCACTTTGAAATCTTAAAATTGCACTTTGAAATAAAATCAAAAAAATCTGATAGACAATCTACCAGATATAATTACGATTACAAAATCTCCCATTCACCATTTCGTTTACCATTTTTTCTAGCTATTAACCCTTTATTTTGCATTTCACTCATTAAAGTCTTAACCGTTCTTACCGACTTATTAATTTTAATAGCTATTTCCTCTTGCTTTATTAAAGGATTATCTTTAACAATATTAATAATCGCTTGTTCTTCTAAAGTATACTTGTTATTGACCTTACTACTAATTGTATCATTCACATAATCAATATGAGTATATCTATTTTTTAATTCATAATTAGTATTTGATAACAAATTATAGAAAAACTTTTCTAAAAATGATATATCTTCAAAGACATTAGCATTAAAATTTTTATAGTTAGCTCTAACTAACGAGTTTCTAAAATACCAAGAATGCTCGGCAAAAACATCATCATTAATATTAAATCCAAAAGTTCTCAAATATTTAATAATAAACACAGCCGTAGTTCTAGTGTTGCCTTCACAAAAAGGATGCACCTGCCATATATTCGAGGTAAAACGACATAAATGCTTTATCGAATCATCAAATGACAAATCTTTATATGAAAAGTTTTTTTCTTGTTCAAAGTCATATTTCAAACTATCCATTATCGTATCATATGAAGCATAAATAACAGTATCGCCATTTAATACCCACTCATTTTTAGTAAAATTATAAGTTCTTATTTTTCCGGCGTGTTTAAATACTCCCGAAAACAATTTTTGATGAATACTTATAAGTTCAGTTGGACTAAAGTTAAATGATTTATCGCTTAAAATTTCTGCTATTCTTACGGCTACTTTATCTGCTTCTTCATTATCTTCAGATTCAAGAGATTTTCTCTCATCTAATACTTTGTAATATTGATTTATTCTATTTTCAACTTCTTTTATATCAATATTTCCTTCAATATGCTCTTTTGCCGTTTCAATTAAATACTTTGAAGGCTTTAAACCATCAACATCCTGTAAACCTATAGCAGTTTCCCAATTTTTAGTTTTTTCTACTTCATTAGGTTCTCCTTGTTTAATATATTTTGCCAGTTCTAAGTTCCAATTTTCTTTGTTCATATGTATCTCCTAACTATAAATATTGTATCATATTATCACATATTTATCAATTTCAAAGTGCAAATTTTGCACTTTGAAACCTTAAAATTGCACTTTGAAATTTAAAAAAGAAGACATTAAGCCTTCTTAATTTTTAGGAACGATTCTTTCTAATCCACCCATATATGGTTGTAACACCTTAGGAATATTAACACTGCCATCTTCATTATAGTTATTCTCAATTACCGCAATCAACCCTCTTGGAGTTGCCAAACAAGTATTATTCAAAGTATTTAAGAAATAATTACCCTTATCTCCCTTAACTCTAATACTTAATCTTCTTGCTTGTGCATCCCCTAAATTAGAACAAGAACCAACTTCAAAATATTTCTTTTGTCTTGGACTCCAAGCTTCAATATCACATGATTTAACCTTCAAATCCGCTAAATCCCCACTACAACATTCAAGTTGTCTTACTGGAACATCCATATTTCTAAATATTTCAACTGTATACTTCCACATTTGTTCATAGTACTTCATTGAATCTTCTGGTTCACATAACACAATCATTTCTTGCTTTTCAAACTGATGAACACGATATAATCCTCTTTCTTCTAAACCATGTGAACCGCCTTCTTTACGAAAACATGGTGAATAAGAAGTCATTCTAATAGGTAAATCACTTTTCTTAATCATTTGATCTTTAAATCTACCAATCATTGAATGTTCTGAAGTACCAATTAAGTATAAATCTTCATTTTCAATTTTATACATCATTGCTTCCATTTCTGGAAAAGACATAACCCCTGTAACAACATCACTATGAATCATAAATGGTGGAATACAATATGTAAATCCTTGATTAATCATATAATCTCTAGCATATGCAAGCATTGCTTCATGAAGTCTTGCAACATCACCAAGTAAATAGTAAAAACCTTCACCACTCGTACGTCCAGCTGAAGCCTTATCCATTCCCCCTAATCTTTCAATAATATCTGCATGATAAGGAATTTCATAATCTGGTACCAAAGGTTCTCCAAATCTTTGAACTTCAACATTTTCACTATCATCCTTACCAATAGGTACACTAGCATCCATAATATTAGGAATAACTAACATTCTTTCTCTAATTTCTTTAGTAAGCTTACCCTGTTCTTCTTCTAAAGAATCAATCTCCTGTCCCATACGAGCAATTTCTTCTTTAATCTTATTAGCTTCCACTATTTTTTTATCTTTCATAAGTAAGCCAATTTCACTACTCATTTTATTCTTATTAGCGCGTAATTCATCCTTCTTAGTTTGAACCTCACGCACTCTCTTATCCATATCGAATACTTCGTCAACTAAGACTAACTTTTCATCTTGAAATTTCTTTCTAATATTTTCTTTTACTAAATCTTTATTTTCTCTAATTAATTTTATATCTATCATAAACTTTTTCCTTTCTTACTTTCTAAATCAATATTATACACTAGAACTCCTTCAATTGTTCCATAAAGTTTTGAGTGCTTGGGCACCTTAGCATATTCTATGTAGGTTCCACCTAGGCTTTCGGCAATATGTTTTGACGCCTCATTATTAGGTAGCATTGTAACTCGAATATTTTTCATACCTAAATAATCATAAGCATACTTAAGTAATACTTCACTAGCTTCCTTAGCGTATCCTCGTCCTCTATCTAAAGGATAAATCAGATATCCAATATTACCTTCAGTTATATATTCACTAGAATCATTTGGATGTAATTCTATTCTTCCTACAACTTCACCATTATATAAAAATATCCTATAATACCATCCCTTAGCACACGTAAATCCTTGCGATTCACTTTCTAACTTTAAATATAAATTCTTACCCTTTATTATTTTTTGCAAAACTTTATCACCCTCTAACTAAAAGAAAAAGGCACCACTAATTTAAGGAGCAAATTATGCGGTACCATCCTTTATTTAACTTAATTATGGATAACGGCTTAACCCGGCAGCTTTTAACTGCTCTAGAAAGGAGATTTATTAGTCCTCTTTATTAGTTTCCATCAACCACTAACTTTCTTTAAAAGAGTTAACTAACTACTAGTCTTTCTTGCGATTTACATGTTTAATTATAATACATTTTTAATTGTTAGACAATTCTTTTATGATACTTTCTGCTACTTTTAGACCATCTATGGCTGCCGAGGTTATACCACCAGCAAAACCAGCACCCTCCCCACAAGGATATAAACCTTTAAAATTACTTTCTAAAGTCTCAGTTCTTAGTATTCTAACCGGACTAGAAGTACGTGATTCTACTCCTGCTAAGATAGTATCATCATTATTAAACCCTTTTATCTTCGTACCAAAATTTTCTATACCTTCTACTAGCGAATTATTAATCTCCCTAGGAAGTATCTCATTTAAGTTAGCAAACACATACCCACCCTTAAACTCCGGTTTAACATTACCAAACTCTGTACTTAAAACATTCTCTTTATAATCTTTATATCTTTGTATAGGAATATACCCCTTAGCAATCAAGAAAGCTCTTTGTTCTAGCATCTCTTGGTATTTAATTGCTCCCTTAACCGTATCTCCAAAATCTTTAGGATTTATAGTAACAATAACCGCACTATTAGCATACCCTGAATTTCTATCATGATTACTCATCCCATTACAAAGCATATAACCCTTACTACTAGAAGAATTAACTACATACCCACCAGGACACATACAAAATGTATAAACACCTCTCTTATTAGAAGCTGTATACGTTAACTTATAAGACGCATTAGGTAAGTACTTATAATACTTGCCATACTGACTTTCATTAATCATTTCTTGATTATGAATTACTCTAAGTCCAACCGCATACCCCTTTGGTTTCATAAGAAGTCCCTTATTATATAATTTAGATATCGTATCTCTAGCTGAATGACCAACCGCCAAGACTACCTTAGAACACTTTATCTCTTTTGTATCATTAACAATAATCTTTTCTACTTTATCATTATTTAAAACAATATCTGTAAGCGTAGATTCAAACCTAAAACTACCCCCTAAGACAATAATCTTATTCCGTAAATTTTTAACGACGCCTTGTAAAATATCCGTTCCAATATGGGGATGAGCTTCATAAGTAATATCTTCGTCCGCCCCACATTCATAAAACGTCTTCAAAATAAAAGGTATTCTTCCTTCCTTATCTTTAACACCCGTATTTAACTTACCATCACTATAAGTTCCAGCCCCACCTTCACCAAAACAAACATTGCTTTTACAATCCAACACATTAGTTTCAAAGAACGTATTTACTACTTCATTTCTTTTATCAATATCATATCCTCGTTCAATAACTAAAGGTTTTAAACCATTAAGAGCTAGAAGATACGCACAAAATAACCCCGCTGGGCCACTTCCTACCACAACAATTTTCTCATTGCTTTTTACATCATACTTATAATTGTACTCTAAAGGCTCCACTAACCTTATATCAACCTTCTTAGATTTCAAATACTTATCTTCATTCTTTAACTCAATATCTAACTCATAAACATAAAATACTTGACTTTTGTTTCTTGAATCAATAGACTTTTTATGAATCTTATAACTAATTAAATCACTATCTTTAATACCTAGTTTCTTTACTAACACATCCCTATGATTATTCTTAATAACATCAACCTTTAAATTACTTACTCTAAGCATTATTCCACCCCTAATCCACTTATCCAAGAAAGCCCTAGGTTATAACCACCACATTTACCCGTACAATCTAAAAGTTCTCCCGTAATATAAAGACCTGGTATTTTCTTAACTTCAAAGTTATCCTTAACTTCTTCTAATGAAACACCACCAATTGCTACCTGAGCCATACTTAACTCCTTCGTATCATAAACATTAAACTTCAAGTTACAAAGATTAACCACTAAAACCTCTTGTTCCTTATTCGTTAACTCCGTCCATTTCTTATCAGGATTAACCTTACTAACTTTAAATAAACAATACAACAACTTATAAGGTATAATTGACTCTAATGACTCTAATACTGTAAAATCTTCATTCTTACTAGCACGATACTTCAGGTACTTTAATGCCTCACTCTTATCCACATAAGGAATAAAATTAATATAAACACTTACTTTATTACCCTTACTAATACTTCTTGAAATATAATTACTTAAGTTTAAAACACAAATTCCACTAATACCATAATTAGTTAATTGTATCTCACCCGTCTCTTTATCAATAAACTTATCATTTTCATACAGACTAACTACTGCCCTACATCTTATATTTTCCCATTCTTTGTAGTAATTATCACTTCCAATTAATGGTACTAAACCAGGTAACATTTTATAAACCTTCAAATCAAAACTCTCTAGTATCTTAAAAATATCACTATTTTCTTTTAACCCGGCCTTAGAACCAACTGCTAGTACAACCTTACTGGCCTGATATACATTTTTATTTGTCGTTACAATAAATTTATCACTTTTCTTAATATCTATTACGTTCTCATCTAAAATAACTCTAACTCCTAAGTTCTTTAACATCACCATAAACGTATTTAAAATACTAGAAGCACTGTTAGAATAAGGATAATAATATCCTTCCTTAATCTTAGGAACAACCCCTAAAGAGTCAAAAAAATCTAAAACCTTATTTTTATTTTCTTCATTTATAAATCTAGTTATTTCATTTTTTTCTTCACTATAATACTTAGTTTCATTAAAATCATCATTAAAATAGTTACATCTACCCGATCCTGTACGTAGTAATTTTTTACCTAAAGTATTATTCTTTTCAATAATTGTTACTTTATAACCTTTTTTACTTAAATTTATCGCACTTACCATTCCTGAAGCACCGCCACCAATAATTAAATAATCCATTTTACTCCTCCAAACAAGTACTATTTTACCAGTAATTATGTAGAAAAGTAAACATTATTTAAAATTAGCCTAACTTTTAGTAAAGTTCCTCCATATTTAACCCAAATTAAAACACCTCCCACATTTAGAAGGCATTTTCTATTTATTTAAATTTTCTTGTTTTAAATACTTATCATATAGTTCTTCAAGTGAAACATGATACTTTTCAATCATCACTTTGAATTAAGCTCATCTTGCTCTTCTATAATTTCTATCTCTGTATCATCATCTAATAAAACTTTAAAACCAATATTTTTACTGTCTATCCCTTCATTATTAGGAATAAATACTTCTAAAACTTTTCCATAATTCTGTTTCATCACTAGTCCAACTTTCTAATCAAATTCTATCATAAATACTACTAATAATAAAGATAAAATAATTATTTTTAGTAACCAAAAGGTATTGGCAAAAATAAATAATTGTAGTAAAATTAATCATGTAATTGCCCAATAGCCAAGCGGTAAGGCATCAGATTCTGACTCTGACATTCCGTGGGTTCGAATCCTACTTGGGCAACCATTAGATATTAAAAATGTCTTCCATATTTAGAAGGCATTTTTTATTTATTCAAATTCTTTTGGTTTAAATACTTATCATATAATTCTTCAAGTGAAACATGATACTTTTCAATCATCACTTGATTACTCATTCTAAATATTTCATGAAGTTTATTATTTTTAGCAACAACACTAACCCTATTATCTAATAAAAATCCTATTTTTATAACAAGTTCTTTAGCTGAAATATTATTTAAAACATCTTTGTTATATTCATAAGAAATGTTATACTCAATACAAACTTTTTTTATTTCTTCGATATTTTTATCAGTATCAATTATAAAGCCAATATTATCCTATTATCTAATAAGTATCTTATTTTTATAATAAGTTCTTTAGCAGAAATATTATCTAAAATATCTTTATTATCTTCATAAGGAATGTTATATTCAGTACAAACTTTCCTTATTTCTGCGATATTTTTATCAGTATCAATTATAAAGCCAATATTACTTAAACATTCTTCCATATCCTTATTCAAATTTTTGTTTTTCCTTTGTTCCTTAAGCCAAGTTAAAATACTTCCATAAGCCATTATATCTTTGTTATCTATTCTATCTAAGTTTTCTTCGCTCCAAGCCCCATATTGCTTATAAAATTTTAAAGCTTGTTCATATAAAGAATACCTCATCTAATTTTTCTTCATTCCAAGCCCCATATTTCTTATAAAATTTTAAAGCTTGTTCATATAAAGAATACCAAATTTTTTCTTCTTTTAACGATATAAAACGCATGCCAATATTACTTAATAACCTTCTTCTTTCCTCAGATAAATTTTTATTTTGACGTTGAGTAT
>HF998207.1 GCA_000433255.1 Coprobacillus sp. CAG:605
ATGTGACGTTAATGATTAAATCAATCTGAAAAGATTGATTTTTTTGTGCGTTATTGCAAAGAAAGGTGTGATGTGATATGATTAAAATAATTAAAAAGAAAATCAATATGAGTGATGAACTCAAAGCCAAAATTAATTGGTCTTGCAAATTTAATAACAGACCCTATCAGATTATTGAAGGTCACCTAAGAATTGTGGAACATACAAATTTAGCGTATGTTGAGCCACACAAAGTAATTATTGGAGATACACTATATTTATTCTTCAATGAACAAAAACATTTTTATATTGGGAATTTAAAGAAGAAAATCCCTATTGCTGATTTATCAGAATACATAGCAAGGCATTAATTAATTGAGAGTTTATATACTCCCATAATATTGGTTTATTTTGTCGTGTAAATAATCAATATAAAGTATAAGGTGTCTTGTTATGTGACACCTTTTTTGGTGCCTTTCATTAAAAGAAAAGGAGGAAAAAGTATGAATAATGAAAGGATGATTGCAGCAGTTTATATTCGTGTTTCAACAGAGGATCAAGCACGAGAAGGATTTTCTTTAGGAGAACAAAAAGAAAAGCTATTACAACTCTGTGCATTTAAAGGCTATGAAGTATTTAAAGTTTATGAAGATGCAGGAATATCTGCAAAAGATATGGAACATAGACC
>HF998208.1 GCA_000433255.1 Coprobacillus sp. CAG:605
TATTTTTAATAACCTTATCTAAATTTTTATCACCTTTTACAAAAAATGTTGCATCTTGATATACTGCAGTATCCTCTGTATTTCCATATACTTTTGCAGCCGTATCTAAATCAGTTATCAAAGTATTTTCATAAAGTTCTTGGGCTGCAGTAACGCCACCTTCATTATGACCATCAAAAAGGCCTTTTATTTCAACTTCTACTTTTTCATTTGCTCCTTTTTCATTATCGGCATCAAATAAATTAGATTTTATTTTTATTTTATCTCCAATTTTCAAATTATTTTTTTTTGCTAAGTCTTTATGCATTAAAATCTTGTTTTTATCATTTTCATTTAGGTGTTCCCCACTAGATAATTTGTAAGCTCCTGAGATAAACTTATTTTCTTTTGATGAATCATTAACTCCTGTTAACATAACAGCCCTTTTAAAGTTTTTTGCTCTTTCTGGTGATTGACCTGAAAGTGTTTTCTGTGTTTCTATTATATCGTTATCTACTAAATCAGCCACACTATTAATTCTTTTTACATATGAATCAATATCTTTGGATTCAGCAATTTTTTTAATATCTTGTCCTTTTATATTGCCACCACCTCTTGGTGTTCCTAAATTAACTCTTCGGTTTATTTCCATAGAGAAACTATTTGTTATATTTCCAAAAGTTTCTTTTGAAGCTCTGTTCGTAGCGTCTTTAATCGATAAACTAATAAGACAAAGCGTTGACATAGCTGTTATAACTAACAATATAATTATTGATTTTAGACTTTTTCTAGTTACATATGCAATTGCATTTTTAATCATTATTGTACCTCCTAATTATTTTTATTTTTTTTCTTAAGTTTTCTATCTCTTAATTCTAAAATAATGTCAGCAGAATTTGCTACTTCTTTACTATGGGTTACTACGATTACACACTTATTTCTTTCTTTTGCTAACTTTTTAAGTATTTCAATTATTTCACCAGCAGTATCAACATCAAGATTTCCAGTAGGTTCATCTGCTAAAATTATTGGGGCTTCTGAAACTAATGCTCTTGCAATCGCCACTCTTTGTTGTTGTCCTCCGGATAACTTCATTACATTTCTATTTATTTGACTTTTATCAAGCCCTAATTCAGATAAGATTGTTTCAGATGCATTTTTATTTACTAATCTAACATTTTCTATTGGTGTTAAATAATCAATTAAATTATAGTTTTGAAAAACTAACGATATGTTATTTTTTCTATGATTACTATAACCACCTTTCTCTATATCATTTCCTTTAAATAAGATTTGACCTTCTTGTGGTTTATCTAAACCTGCAAGTAAAGAAAGTAATGTTGATTTCCCTGCCCCTGATTTTCCAATTATTGCATAAAATTTTCCAATTTCAAATTTTTGATTTACTGAAGATAATACTTTTTCATTTGAATTTGAATAATTATATGTTACATTTTTTATTTCTAATATATCCATTTTTAATCTCCTAACTTATTTTTGACAATATTTCTTTTGGTTTTTTAATTAATATCATTAAACTTGCAATAATAACTGATAGAACAATAATTCCAATTAATATTCCGTAACTTTGTAAAAATGATATAAGATTTGAAATTAAATTATTGTTTTTAAGTAAGCTATCAACCATTATTGTTGAATCATCAGAATTCATAAATCCACCGACTATAATATTTAATATTACATTTCCTATAAACAATGATAATACAAAAGATGGTAGTGATATAAATAATAATTCAAGTATAAATTGAGTTACAATTTTTATTTTACTTATACCAATTGATAATAATATTCCTATTTCATATATTCTTTCTCTTAACCATAGTATTAATATTAATGACAAAACTGTTATTCCACCTATCATAATTGAATATGTCATGATCTTAATAATATGTTTTATTCCATCTACAGACTCTAGTGTTTCTTCAAATACATAGTTATCACTTGAAACATTGAATTGTGACCAATCAATTTTAATTTTTTTAATTTTATTTAATGCTACCTTTGTATTTTCTGAACTGTCTGAAAATATTGCAAGTTTATTAACAATTTTGTTATTTTCAGGTTTATTTAATGCTTTTTGACTTGATTCATAATCAATAAATACCATATTTTCACTAAAATCTGATGATAATCCAGTATATGTTTCTTGTTTTTTACCTGAAAAGATTCCAATTATCTCAAACTCATATTCTAATTTCTTTTCACTATTATTAAAATCAATTAATTGAAGTTTGATTTTATCATTAAGTTTTAGGTTATTTTTTTCAGCAAGTTCCTTATGAATAAGAATTTTTCCTCTATCATTATTATTAATATGTCTGCCTTTTATAATAGTGAAAATCCCACTATTGAATAAATTATTCTTTTCACTATTATTAGTAGCTTCTACTGAAAGCATATTTTTGAACTCATCTGATAAATCATCTCGTTCTACTAATTGAGTTCCATCTACAACTTTGATGTTTGTAGCTCTAGCTAGTCCATCATACTTAGTGATAATTTCTTGTATTTCTTTTATATTATCTAATTCTTTAAACTGATTAGTTTCAAAAGTATCACCATCATTTTTAGTTATTGATAATGATGTATTTGAAATCTTGTATAAGTTTTTTTCTAAATTATTTGTTGATTTTGTTATATTTAAACATGAATATAAACAAGAGAGAACTACTGTTAAAATAATAAATACTATAATTGTTCTATTTCTTTTTCTTAAAATATATGCCATAGCATTTTTTAGCATTTTACAAACCTCCTATCTTCAAATTTTTTATTTAAGAATGTATATAAGCCACGTAATTATATTATTTTTTTAGATTTTTGTCAATTTTTCCATCGGCGGATTTAATATCTTATGATTAATTTGTGATAATGTCTTAAGTAATGACTTTCGAAAATGTCTCACAGTTATATAATATGTCACTGAGGTGACGAAATAAGAAAGGTAAAATTAAGAATGAATGAATTACAAAAATATGAGGTTATCAAGGAATTAGTTGATCACAATGGTAGCAAAAACCGAGCTGCTAAAAAACTCAGTATATCTAGAAGACAAATAGATCGTCTTATTATCAAATATAAGGATAAAGGTAAAGCGGGCTTCGTCCACGGAAATAGAACAAGAAAGCCAGTAAACGCTTTAGATAAATCAATCTCCGAAGACATTATACTACTTATATAAGGGCAAAATATCAAGGTTGGGATTTCTTTCTCTTTAAAGATTTTCTAAAGCTGCACAGTAAGAAGAATATATATCTATTATTTTTTGATAAAACCTTCTCTCGCTTGAACAAATATTTCTAATTCTTTCAAGTGTTTCTTCGAAGTAATCATAGCCAAATATGTAATTAGGATTTTTTAACCTTTTATCATCCATAACTACACCTTTTATCATATATTCTTTTAATATTTTAGTAGCCCAAATTCTAAAGCTTGTTGCTTTTTTTAAATTCACTCTATATCCACTGGCAATAATCATATCAAGATTATATATCTTTACCGTTTTTTATAATTATCAATGTCGGTTTTTCCACGATGTTATTTTCATCAAGTTAACCACTATTTAATTTACCTCTTATATAACAATAAGCCATGATTGCCATTATTTGATTTAATAATCTCAGTACTATTAAAAGGATTTCTTTTAGCTAAAGACTCTGTATTATAAAGATAAGATATAATTGTTCCTTGATTATTTAAATTAATTCTATTTAAAGTTCGTTGAAAGGTTTTATATTCAAGATAGTAAATGATATTAGAAAGATTAACTAAATCATAAGAGTCTTGAAGTGGCATAGTACTTATATCTCCGGTTAGATAATTAATTTTGGCATGTTTAAGCTTGCTTTGTAGTTCTTGATAGTTATTGTTTTGCAGGTATGGATTGTAAGATATCATCTGATTAGATGAGGCTTGTTCACTAGAAAAAAGTAAAGAGTCATATATTTCACTTAAGTCAAAGTAATTTAATAAGCCATCCCAAAATTCTTTGGTTTCATTATCTAAATATGGTCTGACCCCGTAATATAAATCAAAGGCTTCTTCTTCGTTAACATTTTCGTTACAAATAAAGTTTAAGTAGTCTTTTTGGGACAAGGCCATGACGGCAGCCATTTTAAGTTTTAAAAAATATTTGGGAAAAGTACTTATATCAAAGGCATCAATATTAAAAGAATTAACTAAGATACTATTTAATATTTGGTCGCCAGAGGCAATAACACTAAGCATTTTCTTTTTATTTTTTAAGTATTCTATGTAATCACAAATTCTTTCATTAGATGTTCGATAGATAACTGAAGTATTATGAAAAGCTTTTCCATTAGAGGTATTTTGATAATTTCTAGATACAATGTTTTGGGCAATTTCTAAATCTGACATGGCTGGTCCTTCTTTCTTGGAAGCTATTATATCACAATACTCATAATTCTTGAGTAATAATCCATTTAATATCTTCAATAGCTTTATCAATATTAAAGATACCATTACCTACAGGATAATAAACGGGATAGACTTTATACTTAGTCTTATTAATATCTAATTCATAGGGTGTTTTACGAGATTGAGTTACAGATATTTTGGTATTTAAAATTATGGAACTTACTTGGTTACCAAAGGTAATGATTATTTTAGGTTTGACGAGGTCTATTTCTTTTAAAAGCAAATCAAGGTACTTATTTAATACTTCGTCGCTTAATGGTCTGGCATCTACTTGAGTGCATTTTCCAAGATTAGTAATAAATATTTTTTTCTGTTCTAGTTCATTATAGACGTAATCACAGAAAGCATAGTCCCAGTCTTTAGGCTTTTTATTCATTATTTGTTGATAAGTATCTTCCGTAAGAAGATTAACATTATAAAATAGTTTCCAAATATTTTTGGTACCTAGCCATGGTGATTTGCGACCATGCCAAGTTTTAACACTAGCAATGTTTTTACCGGTAGGATTCATGAAGACAAAACAGATATCAGGATTGGTTGTGCAACCACCATTGTAAATAGAATCTAACTCTTTGGCGCCATATTCTTGTTGCATTTTATCATATTCTTGGTTTAAATCTTCTAATTTCATGGGCTTACTCCTTAGTTTTAATTACTTGGTTATGGTCTTATGCAAATATATTCTTTTACTAAAACCACCTTTTTTAGTTTTTTTCTCTTCTTTAATTCTTGTAATTTCGGTTAAATCACTACCTTGAGAACAAGAAATGGCATCTAGGACTTCTAGAACATCAGCAAGTTCTTCTAATATTTCTTTCTTAGTTTTAGCCTTTTTTACTTCATTGGTTTCTTCTTGTAATTTATTTAATAAAGCTTCTTGGTATTCTTCGATTGTTAGAGTACTAGTAAATACCTCTTCATTGTCGTTAGCAATGATATTGGGGATATTGTCTCGAACTAATTTATTATATATTTTTTCCATGGTTCCTCCTTTTTCATTCAAAAATAGTATAACATGCGTTTGCCAAATGTTCTATAAAAAATATCTTAATTGAAAAAAATCAATGCAGTTAACATTGATTAATTTACTTTACCAAAATGATTAAAAGGAAATATTATAAAGTTAGTATTACCTACAATATTGTCTTTTTTGACTGGGCCAAAGTATCTACTATCTAGAGAATCTTCCCTATTATCGCCCATAACAAAGTATTCATCATCACCTAAAGTAATTTCAGGAAAATCTTCAGTTTTACCTTTGCCATAGACTTTGGCTTCTTCATTATTTATATAGACAATTCCACTAACACATTTGATTTTGTCATTTGGCATACCATAAATTCTTTTTATTAGTTTATCATTGTTATAATTTACAACTACGATATCATATCTATTTACTTCACTAAGTTTATTTAAAAGCATGATATCATTTGTATATAGTGTATCTTGCATGGATGGGCCATTGACCGCAACTGGGGTCATAATAAAACTTCTAATTAGAACAACAACAATAATTATTATTAAATAAGGAATTAATTCTTTGATAAATTTATTCATTTGTAATCAGCTCCTTTAAAATTATATCAAAATTTTTTATAATTTAACACTATTAGTACGACGATACTCTTCAATCCTTGACATAATTTCATCGGTTTGTTGCATAATGTTTTTGTAAGCTTTTACTCTTGGAGTTAGTTCAATAGGTTCAGTTATTCCTCTTTCTTGAGCTTCTTCTTTAGATTTCGTTATCCTATTAACATCGTCTATAAGTCGGTTAAATTCTAAGCCACCTAAATGTTCTTGAAAAATAGAAAATAAATTATTTAAAGCTTCAATATTTTCAGTACCAAGTTCATTTTCTAAGAGTTCAAAATTGTTATTTTTACGACTTTCTAAAATTATATCTTTATATTTTTCAAATAAACTATCTACAATAAAGTTCATTTTTTCATACGATGTTTGATACGTGTACTTTTCAGTTTTATCAGCAAATAAACTATAACCAATTTCATGAGCTTTAGCGCTTATTTCTTGGGCAATTTTTTCATTTATTACTTCATTAAAGTATTCATACTTTCTTCTACTAGGAATTTCTGGTTGGTTGTAATGTTCTTCTATTAAATCAAAGCCGCATCTAGCCAAGTAGCCTTCTTTATTAGAAGAAATAGCTGATAATTCGTAGAGATGATTTAATTCATGATTAATACTGTGGTCAATATTATTAGTCTCATGGTCAAAGTTAATAAGGACTAGAGGTGTTAGAGTATTATCTTTTTTTGTAAATGCTGGGCTGATACATGTTGGGGCGTTGCCATTTAAAATCTCAGTAAAATCACCTAATCCGGATACTAAATTGGCTTGTTTTAATTTTTCAATAATTAGTTTGTTATAGTATGTATGAGAATTATAGTCTAGTGTGAAATTTTGATCACGCATTTTTTTAGCCTCTTCTAACTTAGAAGTATGTTCTACTGCAGGCCAAATGTCTTTTCTTTGAACATAATTTTGATAATCGTCACCTAGATTTATTCCTTTAGATTTAAAATATGCAATACGTTCATTTTCAATTGTTTGCTTTTGCCATGGACTAGCTTGCGGATTTTCTAATACTTTGGTAGCATCAGTGAAGAAACATTCGATGCCATTAGCAAGCTTGTGGTCATTTAAAAGATTAATAACGTATTTATCTAATAAATATTTTTTCTTACTATCTTTTAAAAATTCATCTAGGTTGATTTGGTATTCTAAGGGTATTAAAGGTCTTATTTGTTTGATAAATTCTTGGTCATAATAATCTTTAAGTTGTTTTTCTAGGTTTTCGTCATGATTGGCTATTTCATATTGACGATGAAATTGTTGTTTATAATTTTGATATTCGTTTAAAGCAACTTGGTATTTTGATACTACTTTGTTTAATTCTTGAATTTCTTTTTTTGACATTAATTCATCAATGTTAGAAAATTGTAAATTAGGTAATATATCTTTTATGTATCGTAGACCATTATTAACAACATCTTGGTAATCCGTCGCTAAAGTTTTTGGGTTAAGGCGATAGGAAATTTGTCCTAAAAGCCAAGTTGGAAGGTTTTGAATATTAGAAGATGCCACTCTTTTTTCAACGTAAGTTAATAATTCTTCCTTGGTAATATTGGAATTATAATTTCTAACTAACTCTAAAACATCTTGAGTTGTTTTTTCTTTACGGCCGTTTTCACCTAAAGAATATTGCTTGTAAAACTCTATGTATTTACTTATAGGATGGGTGTTTATATATTCAAAAGAATTGTAATTTACGACTTGTTCTTGGGTTAGACCTAAAGAATTTCCTTCTAATACCTTTGCAACAAGTTCTTTACTAACAATATTTTCTAACTTATGAAGTTTAGTTAAATAACTTTTAGGAGTTTGATACGCAATAAAAATGGCATTTTTAAACTTAGTTTCAATGTTAGTTCTTTCTTCTTCGCCATAATAGCTAACGAATAAATCAATTAGTTTATCTTTATTATTTTCAAAGTATTCATAAGAATTTAAGGCTTTAATTAATCTTTCTTTTTCATTCATAATTTGGTTCCTTTATAATTGTTTTAAATTCTTGGTAGTTAGATGGGTATACTCCTTTACCATGAAAAGTAGTTATTTTTTTGTTACTATCATATACTTTGATAGTAAATTCTTCAATATCAATACCATTTTTAATACCATATTCATTTTTCCAATATGTTAAAGTATGGATTACATAATTTAGACAACCTAGTTTTACGTTATAACTTTGATTATTTATGGTTACTTTTTTATTATGATAGTCGATTGTTATTAAATCATTATTAAAAGGGTTATTAATATTTATTTCAATTAGTTCAATCATGTTTTCTCCTACTCTATACATAATAGTACTAGGAATACTTTAAAAAGTCAAAAAAAAATTAAGAGCAATGTCTTAATTTCTTTCTTTAACTTTATAATCCTTTTTCATTCCAGCTACGAAGTTAAGTTTAGCACGGCGAACCATACCTTTTTTAACAACTACAATTGAGTCAATAGTTGGGGCATTAACTGGGAAAATTCTTGTTACGCCAATGCCACCTGATTTTTTACGTACAGAGAAAGTTTCAGAAACACTTCCACCTTTTTTAGCAATTACTAAGCCTTCAAAAGCTTGGATTCTTTCTTTCTTACCTTCTTTTACCCATACATTAACTCTAACTGTGTCTCCAACACGGAATTCAGGAATATCTTTTCTTACTTGTTTTGCATTAATTTTGTCAATTAAATTTGCCATAAAAATAGTTCCTTTCTATAATATATATCACTTAAAATCATTACTAGCTTTAGTGCTAACTAAGCGGATTTTCTACAGGTTTTATCCCGAAGCAGTTTGATTATAGCAAAAAGTATAGGCTTAAGTCAAGTCCTTAGCGGCCTCTTAATTCACTTTTTTCGTAATATTGCATGTTTTGGTGCGAAATCATGACTTGTTTTAAGCGTAATTCGTTTTCTAAGACACGAAGTTTTTTTAAAAATAGTTCTTCTTTTTCTTGATTTAGAAATTTTTGATAACGATTAAGTAGGATTTCTTTAACTAGTTGGACCTCGTCTAGTGCTAGAGCGGTATCAGCATCACTGGCATCGGTATCATTTAAAACTGCACTTACTAGAGTTAATAGTTTTTTGAAACGCCGGTTAAATTTAATGGTTAAGATTTCATTTATCATTTTAGGGTCAACAACTGTTACATTTGATACTTTGATTATATTTTTAGAACGTTTTGAGTTGAATTTATAGCCGGTAAAGTCAATGTCGCCACTAAATAATTCTTTTTTATCACCATTTTGTTTTAATATATATGCCATAAGATCTCCTACTTCATTAAATCTGGTCGACGTTCTTTAGTTTTCTTAATTTGTTCTTCGTGACGCCATTTAGCTATATTTTGGTGGTTGCCGCTTAGTAAGACGTCTGGCACTTTTAGACCGCGATATTCGCTTGGTTTAGTATATGTGGGATAGTCAAGTAAGTTATTTTCGAAAGATTCACTAGTTAAGGAATCTTTACTTATGGCACCATCTAGTAAACGCACAACAGAGTCAGTAATAATACCCGCAGCAAGTTCGCCTCCTGTCAAGATATAGTCGCCAATACTTATTTCTAAGTCACAAAGTGTTCTAATGCGTTCATCAAAGCCTTCATAATGGCCACAAATAATAATTAAATGCTTTTTCAATTTTAGTTCTTGGGCCATTTTTTGGTTATAAGTTTGACCATCAGGAGTTACTAAAATTACTGTACTATCTGGTGTTCTTATGGTATCTAAACATTCAAATATGGGTTCACATCTTAATACCATACCAGCTCCCCCACCATAAGGGGTATCGTCTACTTGACTATTGTTTAATTTAGAATATTCACGAAAGTTAATTAAGTTTATTTCAACGAGATTTTTATTAATACTTCTTTTGATAATAGATTCATTTAAAAATCCTTCTAACATATGAGGAAAAAGAGTTAAAATATCAATTTTCATAGTATCAAGCTCCTCACATCTTTAGTATATAATTTTTTATTTATTAAATCAACTTTCTTTATATAATTTCCTTCGGTTGGAATATAAAAGGAATGTTTTCCTTGAACTTCTAATATGGGATGATTGTTATTATCATAGTAGTCTTTTACGATACCATAGGAAGTGTTATCTTCTACTACTTCAAGACCAATTAGGTCGCTTAGGATATAGTCTTTTATTTCTAAGATATTTCTTTTAACGTAGACTAGCATATTTTTATATTTTAAAACATCATTAATATTATTTAAGTTTTTTAAGGTTATCATGTCATAGTCTTTATGAATACGGTAACTTGCTATTACATGGGGTTCATGTTCTTTACCGATAAATATTTCATTATTTATTTTAAATACTTGATTTTTAAGTTCAAAATCACTTTTAATTCTTAGTTCGCCTTTGATACCATGGGTGTTTACGATACGCCCGATACATACATACTCATTCATAGTCTTTTTTACTCATTTCATACATTATTATGGATGCAGCAACAGCAGCATTTAGGCTTTCAACCTCGGGGGACATAGGAATATAGATATTCTTAGTTATTAATTCTTTGATGTTTTTAGAGATACCTTGACCTTCGTTACCGATTACGATAGCGTACTTTTTGGGTACTTTGATATCCTTTAATGGTATCCCATTGGTAACGTCTGTACCTAGGATCATGTAGTTATTTTTAATTAGTTCCGGGATAAATTCGTCTAAGTTTTTACGCATAACATCGATGTGGAACATAATGCCTTCACTAGAACGAATAACTTTTTCATTATAAAGGTCAACGGAATTAGTATTAAGAATTATGGTATCGATATTGAATGCTTTAGCACTTCTTATGATAGTACCTAAATTACCCGGGTCTTGGATGTTGTCTAGAAGTAGTAAGCGATTTTTATAGTCAGCGGGATTAAATTTATAAGCTAGACCAACTACATAGGGAATAGATACCATACTGCTGACTTTTTTCATAACTTTTTCGGTAATATAATAAGTCTTAACGTCAAGCATGAAGGTACTGGTATCTAAAACATAGATTTCTTTTAACATACCACAGTTTAATGCTTCTTTGACTAAATGGTCGCCTTCGATTAAGAAGACATTCTCATTATCACGGAATTTTTTTTCTTTTAATTTGGTAAGATATTTAATTTTTTGGTTATCTAAACTAGTAATTAAGTCCATAAGTACCTCTTTCTTTTCATGTTGTATTGTATCATGTTTTCTTAGAGAAAGAAATATCTAATTTAAATTTAGTTTTTAGAAGTTTTGGTCCATGTCCAAAGTTTTATGGTGTTAAAAAGATAGAAGTCTTTGCTTGTAACTTCGATTATTTGACCAGTTTCATTATCTTTTGGGGCATTGTAGTAGGTCATGGTCATTTTGAAACCCAGGCTGTAGTATTCAATTTCGGCACTTTTTTCTATTTCAAGACATGGAATGCAAGTTTTAGTTTTATCGAGTGTTATTATAGGTTTAGCATAAGGATAGCTTTTAAGTCTTAGTGATTCTTCTGTAAGGAATACTATAAATATACATACTAGAGAGATTAAGATAATTATAATTTTTTTCATGGGATACCTCTTTCGTTATACTAATTATTATAGAGATTATTTTAAAATTACGCAAGTAAATAAGTGGTCAATTTCAAAGCATAGATGCTTGGGTGATGTTTGATGGAGAAAATTAGAAAGGCTTGCAAAAAAGACTACAAAGTAGTCAATTTTTTTCGTAAAACCGGTCGATTAACTGTGAATAATAATGTAAATTAACTTTTTAATTTAACATACTTAGTAAACCATTTTTTAAATTCTTCTTTTGAAGTATAACACAAGGTATCTTCGTCTTTATTAGATTTCAAGTAAGAAATTAATTTTCCTTTATTATATATAAGGAAAGATGGATAGTATTTCACTTTAGTTCCTAACTTGGTATCTTTGATATTAGAATAAGCAATTTTGTACATAGTTATTTTTTCCTCGTTAGAAAATTCATTTAAAACTTGGGCAAAGTCATTGGAAGTAAGGCACATTGGTTGGTAGACAAAGACGACAAATGATTTTTTATTTTCAATTAAAGTATCTAATTCGCTAATGCTTATTTCTTTTATTGCATCACTGCTGTAGTAATTTTCATCTAAGTAGAATGTTTTAGGTCTAGTTGTAATACTTAAAGTTATGATAATACTTAAAGATATGATAAAAAGAATTAGAAATAGTATTTTTTTCATTTTGAAACCTCAGTTAAACTTGAAAAGTCGATATTATGGTAGCTTACTTTCCAGAAGGCATATGATGTTTTATCATTTTTTTCTTCTTTTACTTGGACGTTGTTAGAACCCTTATAATACCAGTAGCCACCGACATTGTAAATTTTTTCAGGGTTCCAGCCTAAGGCGATTAACATATTTTTCATTGAACCGGCATATCCGCCACCACCGCACATAAGAAAGATATTTTTATCTTTGGGAAATAAACTTTCTAGGATACTTAAAGATTCTTCATAATTAGGTGTATACTTATCATCTTTATAAGTAAATAAAGTTTTACCTTCGTAAGTCTTACCTACTGCATCAGGTAGTCCAGTAACATTTACTAAGTAAGGATATGGTACAACTTCAAAGCCAGAAACAAAACCAGATAAGTAGGAATCTCCCCCTATGGCTTCATAATTTCCAGGGTCTTTTAGCATTCGCACATCACGATAAACGCTGTCAGTACGATTTAAGTAATTATCAATTGTATCTTCGTTGATATTTTTATCTATACCAAATTGTCCTCTTAGACCTTCAGTTACTTCGGGTGCAGGTAATTTTGTTATAGTTGTTTCTTTATTAAAGATATAATAACTAATTAAACCTCCTAAAAATAGACTGCCAATAATGGTTATAATTAAATATAAATTTTTTTTCATTTTTTTACTCCTTTCTGGTTCATTGTATAAAATTTAAATTAAAAGCCCAATAACGAAAAGGTTGAAAAAACTCAACATTTAGTTGAGTTAGTTAGAAGAGGTGCAATTTTCTAGTTTTAAAGGTATTTTATAGATTGTAGTTTTAGTGTTATAATCAGTGGCATTGATTGTTAGATAAAGGTTATTATGTTCATACTCTTTGCAAGTACTAGTATAGTTATCGATAGATAAGGTAACATCTTGTAAAAATTGTTCTAACTTTATTTTTTCTTGGGTAGATTTGAAACTACTGATTTGTTTTTCGATGTCATCATTTTTTTCATATAAAGTACATTCGATAGATTTATATTCAGTAGTGTCGTTGCCACCACAATATTGGATATTAGTGATATAAATGGCTGATTTGTTTTTGTTGTAGGCGATTGTACCAGTGATGTTGAAGTTTTGGTAAGCTGTAGATAAAGTTTTAAATTGGAAATCTTTTTCTTTAGAAAAAGGCTTAAATATAACTATGAGAATAGTGATTAGGATTATAACAAATATGATAGATACTATAATTAGAGTATTTCTTTTCTTCTGGGTTGCTTTTTTATACTCACCAGATAAAAGCTCGTCTATACTTAGACCAAAATCTTCACTAATTTGTTTCATAAGAGCAGTATCTGGCATGTTTAAGCCATTTTCCCATTTACTTACAGCTTGGTATGTAACATTGTATTTATCGGCAAATTGTTTTTGGGTTAGATTGTGTTTTTTTCGCAAGTTTTTAAGAAATTGACCAATTTTTTCTTGGTTCATAGATTTTCCTTCTTTCTAAAGTTTAGTTATTAAAACGTAATAAATAGCCATCGGGATCTTGAATTAGAAACTCTTTATCATAAGAAATTTCACTTCCTACTCGGTAAGCATGAGTTTCTAAGTCTTGGAAGAATTTAACTTTTTTTATTTTTAAATCATTATACATTTTATCAATATCTTTAATCGTCATACTGATATTTATACCTCTACCATAAGGATACTCTAGGGTGCCAACGGACCAATTTTCGTTGATTTGTTCAATCATGATTTGATTTTCTTCAAGTTCTAGAAAACAAAATTTGTTTTCGGGACGTTCATATTTTATGGTAAAACCTAGATTTAAGTAGAATTCTTTACTTTGGTTAATGTTAGAAACACTTAGTTCCGGAATTAAACTGTTAAATTTCATGATAGTCACTTTCTTTCATTTTTATTTTTAAAATAAAGGAGCAAAAAGTCTTAATATTGATTGCCATATGCCTTTAAATATACCAGATTTAA
This sequence comes from Coprobacillus sp. CAG:605, assembly GCA_000433255.1. GTDB lineage: Bacteria > Bacillota_I > Bacilli_A > RF39 > UBA660 > CAG-605. The sequence continues at coordinate 14,207 of HF998208.1, forward strand.
CATCTTTATCATTCAACTTTTTACAATCTTTTAATGTTTCATCCATGTCCTTTTTGACATCTTTTATTTCTTTTACATTTTCCATATAAATACCATTTTCAAAGTGTAAGTATAAGCTTCTATAATCCATATTAATTGTTCCAACTACTGCTCTTTTATCATCTGAGACGTATACTTTAGAATGCACAAATCCTTTAGTGAATTTATATATTTTAACTCCACCATTAGAAAGTAGTTCAAAAAACGATGATGTTTGGGTATAAACGATTTTTTTATCCGGAATACCAGGTACTATTATTTTTACATCAACGCCTCTTTTAGCCGCTCTTATTAGGGCATTAGTCATATCAGTATCTATTATTAAATAAGGTGTCATAATGTACAAATACTTTTTGGCACTATTAATTATATTTATATAAACATCTTCGCCAATTAATTCTTCATGCAATGGTGCTACACCATAAGGTACAACATAGCCATCTATTTTTTCAATATTTTTAAATTCATATTTATATTTCAATATATCTTTGTCTTCTTTAATATTAGCATTCCACATAGTTAAAAACATGACTGTTAAATTCCAAATAGCGTCGCCTTCTATTTTTATACCATTATCTTTCCAGATACCAAGTTTGCTATTTATATTTATATATTCATCACTTAAATTAACACCTCCGGAAAACGCTACTTTTCCATCTATAATAGTCATTTTGCGATGATCACGGTTATTCATAAAGATTCCTTTAAATGGGCTCACCTTATTAAAAGGAATACACTTAATACCCATTTTTTTTAGTTCATTAGGGTATTTTGTTGAAAGCATAGCAATACTTCCCATATCATCATAAAGGATTCTAACTTCAACACCTTGGGAAGCTTTTTCTTTTAATATTTTTAATATTCCATCCCACATTTGACCTTTATTAATTATAAAGTATTCTAAGAAAATAAATTTTTCGGCTTTATTAAGTTCTTTTAATAGTTCAGGATAAAATTTTTCTCCATAGTCATAATAAGTTATTTTATTATTTTTAGTTACAGGATATTTAGATCTATCAATAATATATTTTAAATTATCTAAATCATTTTCATCTATTTCTTTTCTAATTTTAATATCTTGATTTAAATATTGTTGATATTCTTTTTCACTTTTAAAAATGTTTTTAAGTAACTTACTTTGGGCATAGTTTGAACTTAATGTTATAAGTAAGATTGTTCCAAATATAGGAAATAAGAGTATAAGGATTATCCAAGGTAAATCATTAGATATTCTTGTAATATCTTTTAAGATTTTTAAAACAATTAAAACACTTAAAAGTTCATAGATAATGCCTATAATAGCTATATGTTCACGAAAAAATAATTGAATTGATATAGCAAATCCAAATTGTAGTAAAACACCTATAATTACTATTATTGCTCTTTTTATCGCTGTAATCATAAATACCACTTTCCTTTGTTTTTTTTAATACTATTTTAGTATATCATATTGTTGGTATGTATTTGTAAATATTTTAAATTTCAGAAATAATTTGGAGCAGAATCGACTGCAAATCTATTTTAAAAAGCAAGTCGCAGTAATTTTTGCAGTACAAAATTAAAAAAAGCCCGTAAATACGAGGCTTAATAAACATAATTGGTGCGCCCAAAGGGAGTCGAACCCCTAACCTTTAGATCCGTAGTCTAACGCTCTATCCAATTGCGCTATGGGTGCATTTCTTTTTAAGTACAATAAGATTATATAGTTTTTTTTAAGAAAATGCAACCCCTTTTTAAACTAAGGAAAGGATTTTGTCTAAATTTTTTAAATTTTCATTACTAATAGTTTCAAATTTAGTTTCTAAAATAGGATCAGGAATGTTTAAAGATACAACTTTAGCCTTAGATTCTCGCTTAGTTAAATTATCTAACTTCATAAATGTACTTTGAAGAGCGTTTTTGATTTTCATATTTTGATAGTAATATAAATAATGATATATTTGATATTTTCTTGATAAATAACTAGGACTTAGTTTAGTAATTCTTACAATAGTTGATAAAGTATGAGGTGGGATATCAAAAGAACTTGGTTCAACGTCAAATAATTTTTCCGTTTTAAAATAACTATTAGTAATAATACTTAGACGAGTTATATCTTTATTTAGAACATGATTTATATAAGTAGAACCCATTAACATGATTAGTTCGTCAAAGTCAGTGGTTATTAGTTTTTGCATAAATGGTTCAATGATACTATAAGGAAGTGAGGTCACTATTTTATTACATTTGGGAATAGATGTATCTAAAACATTATTATATATTACTTCGATATTTTCTATTTTATCTAAATATGGTTTTAAAGTTTTATCTAACTCAATAACTATTAGTTTTTTACACAAAGGAGCCATAATTTTAGTTAGAACGCCCTTGCCGGCACCGATTTCAACAATTGTGTCACTCTTCTTGATATTAATACTTTCTATATACCTAGTAATAATCTTCTCGTCAATTAGAAAGTGTTGGTCAAGATGGTCTTTGTCTTGTTTAAACATAGTAATACCTCCGTTACCTAGATTATAGCAAAAAAACTATGCAATTACTACATAGTTTTCCATTGCCATTCAGCAATTTCCGGCATATCAACACCGTTATCTTTAATATAGTTCTTATGGCGAACTAAATTTTCTTGCATTTTAGAATATACATAAGTACCACGACTACCTAGAGTTGGTACCATTTCAATCACTTTTTCAACTAAGTGATATCTATCGATTTGGTTTCTTACACGCATATCAAATGGGGTTGTTATAGCGCCTTCTTCCATGTATCCAGCAACATAAAGATTATGGTTATGACGATAATAAGTTAGTTCATGAATTAAAGTTGGATACCCATGGTAGACAAATAAAATGGGCTTATCTTTAGTAAATAGAAGGTCGTATTCATTATCACTTAGAGCATGAGGGTGTTTATTAGGGGTTTCTAATTTCATTAAATCAACAACGTTAATAAATCTTACCTTTAAGTTAGGAAGTTCTTCTCTTAAGATAGATACAGCGCCAAGTCCTTCAAGAGTTGGGGTATCACCACAGGTAGCAATTATGATATCAGGTTCTTCGTTAAAGTCATTACTTGCCCAAGGCCAGATACTTATACCTTTAGTACAATGAATGACGGCTTCTTCCATGGATAGCCATTGGTAACTTGGTTGTTTAGAGGCAACGATTACGTTAACATAGTCACGGGATTTAATACAATGGTCGAAGACAGATAATAAAGTATTGGAGTCAGGAGGAAGATATAGTCTTACAACATCTGCTTTTTTGTTAGCCATATGGTCTAGGAAACCAGGGTCTTGGTGCGTATAGCCGTTGTGGTCTTGTTGCCAAACGTTACTAGTTAGAATGAAATTTAGGGATGAAATACTACGACGCCATGAGATTTCTTTACATAGTTTTAACCATTTAGCATGTTGAGAAGCCATAGAATCAACTATTCTAATGAAGGCTTCATAACTTACGAAGACACCATGTCTACCGGTTAGTAAGTAACCTTCTAACATTCCTTCACATAAATGTTCCGACAAGTAAGAGTCCATGATACGACCATCACGTGATAAATATTCGTCAGTGTCTTTGCGTTCTAATTGCCAGTCTCTATTAGTGGCGTTGAAGATTTCGTAAAGTCTGTTAGACATGGATTCATCGGGTCCAAAAAGGCGAAAGTTTTTATTAGTCTCATTGTATTTGAAAATATCTCTAATATAACTTGATAAAACTAGCATATCTTGTTCTTTTACGGAACCAGGAGCAGTTAAGTTAACCGCGTAATTTCTAAAATCAGGTAAAATTAAGTCTTTACGAAGGATACCACCATTAGTTATAGGGTTAGCGCTCATTCTAAGGTTGCCTTTAGGAGCAAAATCACGAAGTTCAGGAATTAAAGTACCATTTTTATCAAATAGTTCTTCGGGTTTATAACTTTTTAACCATTTTTCTAAACGTTTAATATCTTTATCGTCAGCCATAGCAAGTGGTACTTGGTGAGAACGGAAGTTGCCTTCGATTACTTTTCCGTCGACTTCTTTTGGTCCGGTCCATCCTTTTTTACTTCTTAAGATTATCATTGGGTAGTAGAATTTAACGTTTTCGTCGCTGTTAGCGGCTTCTTTAATTCGTTTAATGGCGATTATGGCATCGTCTAGGGCGTGCATCATGGTTTCATGCATTTTTAAAGTTTCTTCACCTTCGACGAATATTGGCTTATACCCTAGTCCAGCAAAATAATAAGTTAAGGCTTTATCAGGCATTCTTGATAATACGGTTGGGTTGCTGATTTTATAGCCATTTAAATGTAAGATTGGTAAGACAACACCATCGGTTTTAGGGTTTAAGAATTTATTACCATGCCAGCTTGTAGCAAGGGGTCCGGTTTCGGCTTCACCATCACCAATTATGCAGGCAGCGATTAAAGTTGGATTATCTAAGACTGCACCAAAGGCATGGGATAGAGAGTAGCCTAGTTCCCCTCCTTCATTGATTGAACCTGGACAATCAGGCGCAACGTGAGAGCCAATACCACCAGGAAAACTAAATTGACGGAAGAGTTTTTTTAAGCCCTCTTCATCTTGAGAAATATTAGGATAAGTCTCAGTATATGTTCCTTCTAAGTAGCTTTGGGCGACCATAAAATTTCCACCATGACCGGGGCCACAGACATATATCATATTTAAATGATATTCATTTATTACTCTATTTAAATGGGTATAGATAAAGTTTTGACCAGGGCAAGTTCCCCAGTGACCAACGATTTTTTTCTTGATATCACTTCTTTGTAATGGCCTTTTTAATAAGGGATTATCTAATAAATATAATTGGGCCGCTGATAAATAATTAGCTGCTCTAAAGTAGGCATCTATTTTTTCTATTTCGTTCACATTAACCAACTCCTATTTTCAATTAATAGTTTATCAAATTTCTCATAAAAAGTCATTAAATAATCTTAAAAAGTATCTAAAATACATGATTATGCAAATGTAAGGCAAAAGAACTTAGGGAAGATAGATATTTATTATAAAAGGAGGTTGCAAAAAGACTTGGAATTACGCAAAGAAATTATAGTTATGTTGAAAAAAACTATGCTTACGGAAGATATCTTAATTAAATTAGCGGCTTTTTATAATACTGATGTTGATTATTTACTTTATTTAACAGATGTTAATAAGGCTTATCCTAGCAGTATTGTTGATAGAAAACGACACTAAATTTTATGCTTTTTTGCTATCAAAATCACACTTTTGCAGGCTTTTTTCAACTTTTTATCACACTTTTGCAGACTTTTTGGATGGTTTTATCACACTTTTGTAAAAACTAAACAGCATCCATTAAAAAAACTCCACTATCAGGAGTGAAGTTTCTTACTTAGAACAAGTATCTAAATCACTTAAATCAAGATTTTTATCGCCGTTAGCAACAAAAACATAATAATTATTACTTAATTCTTTTTTAGTATATACTTTATATTTAGTTTTATAGTATTTTTCATAATCTTTTATAACATCTTCATTGTCAGTTTTAATTATAGAATACATTCCTACTTTGAAATTTACACGATTAAAGTAGAAATCTACTTCTTTATCAGTTATTTTACTGTTATCTAAATCAGTAACGTCGTTTTCAACATCGGCAATATAACCACCTAGTATGTCATTTAAGCATTCTTCTTTAGGAGTATTATTACAATTATCTATGACATTTTCGTCTTTAGATAAGTAGATGTCTTTATCTCCTACCGTGGTATTGCATGCAGCTACATAATAAAGCTTTTTGTTTTTATCAGTGGCTTTATATAATTTAGATCCACCGTCATTGGCGGTACTTACTTCTTGCATATTGTTAATAAAATCTTCAATTGTTATTTCTTTGTTCTCTAAGGCTTCTTTTATATCTTTACCATTATATAAAACATTATATTTGGTAATAAAACTCTTATCTTGAAGTTCAATTATGGTATCCTTGTTATTATCTGTTATTTCAATTTTGCTTTCTAATTTAGATGTACACCCAGTTAATAAGGCTAAGCATAATAATAACCCTACTTTTTTCATATTATCACTCTTTTCTAACTTAATGATAACATAAAAGATAGATATTTACTATAGTTTTTTATACATTCTATAGATATCGTTATCTTTTTTATATAAGGCAATATAGTTATTTTGGTATGTTAAGGCAATGATGTCATCAGTATAGGAAAATGGTAATTTAACGCCGTTAGATACTTTGATATAGGTATTGTAATCTAGTTCTAACTTAGGATAGTCTTTAAATAGATAGTCATGAGTTATTTCGTGGTAATTATCTTCTAAGATAGATGATATTTTATCACTATTTTGGATATTGAAGTTACCTTGCTTAGTTCTTACTAAATCAGTCATGGTACCTAGAGTATTTAATTTTAGGGCAATATCTTCAATTAGGCTTCTAATATAGGTTCCCTTAGAGACTTCTACTCTAAATTTAATTGTATCGTCATGATATTCTAAAAGCTCGATATCATAAATATGGATAGTTCTTTTAGGAAGTTCAATGCTTTGACCAGCTCTTGCATATTCATAAAGTTTTTTACCATTTATTTTAACTGCACTGTAGATGGGGACAGTTTGAATGCTCTCCCCAAGCATAGATTTTAGGGTGTTTTTTATAAGAGTTTCATTTACAGTGTAAGGCTTGGTTTCTAAAACTTGACCAGTTATATCGCAAGTATCAGTACGCATCCCAAGACGCATGGTAGCAATATATTCTTTAGTTTTTGCAGTTAATAGTTCAACAAATTTAGTATCTTCATTAAAACAAATAATAAGGACACCGGATGCTAATGGATCCAATGTCCCTGTATGTCCTACTTTTTTAGTATGAAAATGTTTACCTAAGATATTAACCACATCACGGCTGGTCATGTCTTGTTCTTTATAAACATTTAATATCATTTTTCGTCCTCATGAAGTTTGGCTATAATGTGTTCAATATTGTTACCATATTCGATAGATTCGTCAAATTTGAAAACTAATTTAGGGGTATGTCTTAAATCTACTTTACTAGCTAACTTAGTTCTTAAGTAACCACTGGTATCGTCATTTAATTCACGTTCTAACTCTTTTTTTGGTTTATCTTCGAAGGATGTGAAGTAGACTTTACAAAATGATAAGTCGTTAGTTACTTCACAGCCAGTAATGGTAAGATTTTTTAACACAGAATCACGAGATTCTTCTAAGATTATTTCACATAAAGCTTTATTAATATCGCTAGAGATTCTTTTTTGTTTAATGTTATTCATTATTTTTTAACCTCGACAATTTCGTAAGCTTCTAGAGTGTCGCCTTCTTTTAAGTCACTATAAGATTCTAAAGTGATACCACATTCAAAGCCTTTTTTAACTTCTTTAACAGAGTCTTTGCCTCTTTGAAGGCCAGCAATTTTACCGTCATGGATAACTATACCATCACGAATAACTCTAATATTGGAATTTGATTTGATTAGACCGTCAGTTACATAAGAACCGGCAATTTTACCAACTTTAGAGAAAGTGAAGATTTTTTTAATTTCAGCACTACCAATAATTTTTTCTTCGAATTCAGGGTCAAGCATACCTTTCATAGCAGCTTCCATATCTTCGATGGCTTTATAAATTATAGTATATAATCTAATATCAACACCATATTCTTTAGCCATTTCTTTAGTTTGCATAGAAGGAGATACGTTAAAGCCAATTATGATGGCGTTAGAAGCGTTAGCTAAAACAACGTCAGATTCCGTAATTGTACCGATATCACTACGGATAACTTTAACTTTAACACCTTCGACATCGATTTTTTGAAGGGCATTTTTAACAGCTTCTTCAGAACCTCTAACATCAGTTTTTAGAACAACGTTGATTTCTTTGATACCAGAGTCAATGGCACTGAATAAGGAATCTAGAGAAAGTGATTCTTTTTTAAATTTTTGATTTCTAGCGTCAGTTGCACGTTTTTCAGCAACTTCTTTAGCTTGAGATTCAGTTTCGAAACTCATAAACTTATCACCAGCAGAAGGGTTTCCTTGAAGACCAGTAATTTCAACTGGTGTAGAAGGTCCGGCTTCAACAACGTTTTGACCTAAATCATTTTTCATAGTTCTTACTTTACCATAGTTAGTACCAACAACGATTGGATCTCCTAAACGAAGGGTACCATTTTGAATTAGAATTGATGCTACACCACCAACATGTTTATCTAACTTAGATTCAATTACAGAACCGATAGCATAACGTTTAGGGTTAGCTTTTAGTTCAAGCATTTCAGCAGTTACGATAATGGTTTCTAAAAGTTCGTCAATGTTTTCTCCTGTCATAGCGGAAATTTTAACGAAAGGATATTTACCGCCCCAAGCTTCAGGGGTAATATTTAAAGCAGCCATTTCTTCCATGATTTTATCAGGGTTAGCACCTGGTTTATCAATTTTATTAACAGCAACAATAATTGGAACGTTAGCGGCTAAAGCGTGGTCTATAGCTTCTCTTGTTTGAGGCATAACACCATCATCTGCTGCAACTATGATAATTACGATATCGGTTACACTGGTACCACGAGCACGCATTTCAGTAAATGCTGCATGGCCCGGAGTATCTATGAAGGTTATTTTATTTCCTTTATAATCGATTTGATAAGCACCAATAGCTTGAGTAATACCGCCAAATTCGGTATCAACAACACGAGAATTTCTAATGGTATCTAAAAGCGTTGTCTTACCATGGTCAACATGACCCATAATTGTTACTACTGGAGGTCTTGGTACTAAGTCTTCTTTGGAATCAACGATTTCATATTCTTCAAAGTTAGTAATGTCTTGAGTAGTATCTTTCTTTAATGTCTTATTGTATTCTAAGGCAACGATTTGAGCCGATTCAAAATCCACAGGCATAGTTAGATTACACATTACCCCAATACTCATTAGTTTAGTAATTAGACTAGCACCACTACATTTTAGTTCGTCAGCTAATTCTTGAACAGTCATGTTATCATGATATAAAATAACATTGTCGTCACTAGCATTTTTCTTTAGTTTAGATTTGTTTTTATACATTTCTTTTCTTTTATTGAAGAAATCTTGTTTACTTTGTGCTAGTTCACTCTTTTTCTTTAGTTTTTGTTTTTTATTACCACTAGTGAAATCTCTAGTTAAGTTAGTTGTTTCTAAGATATCTTCGACTGCTTCATCAATAACATCTTCCTCTTCTAAGGATGTATCACTGGCAGTTGATATTAAATTCATAGTATTATCTAATATTATAATATCGTCTTCGCTTAAGGTATCAGTTGCACTTTTAACATTAATACCTAGTTCACTACATTTTTTTAAAATTTCTGCTACGGAACTTGATGTATCGCTAGCATATTCTTTTACACTCATCATATAAACGCACCTCTTTCTTAAATTATACTCTCTATTTCGTCATAAATACTATCTGGTATGGTTATTTCTAAGGCTTTATCTAAAGCTTTGGTTTTTTTAGCCTTTTCTAAAACTTCTTTACTTTTGGTTATATAAGCACCTTTACCATTTTGTTTTCCCGTTAAATCAACTAAAATTTGATTATCTTTCGTTTTGACAATGCGAAGTAAGTTTCTTTTATCAGTTTTTTCTTTTGTTACTACGCACATTCTTTGGGGAATTTTCTTCATTATTTGTTTCCTTCTTCTTGAATTTGTTCCATGGTTTTAACTTCAATTTTGTATTTAGTTAATTTAGATGCTAATTTGATATTAATACCTTTTTTACCAATTGCTAAGGATAGATTATCGTTATTAACTACGACTAGAGCTTCTTTTTTAGCTTCGTCTTTGATAGATACGATTACGTCTTTAGCAGGTGACATGGCACTTTTAATGAATTCTGCTGGGTCAGCACTGTATTTTACTAGGTCAACTTTTTCGCCATTTAATTCTTTTAGAATAGATGCGATACGACAACCTCTAGCTCCGATGCAAGCACCGATTGGGTCGATTTTATCGTTAGTACTATAAACAGCTACTTTAGAACGAACACCAGCTTCACGGGCAACACCATATAATATGATAGAGCCATCGGCAAGTTCAGGAATTTCTGATTCAAATAGTCTTTTTACGAAACCAAAATGACGTCTTGATAAAAGAATTAGAGGTCCTTTTGTTCCAGCTTCAACTTTAGTTACATAAACTTTGATTGAAGAGCCCATTTTTACTTCTTCACCAGGTATCATTTCACTTTTTGGTAAAATTCCACGGGCACGGCCAAGGTCGATATAGTAATTTCTTTGGTCTTCCATCGCAAGAAGTCCAACTAACATTTCGTCTTGTTTGTTACCGAATTCAGCAACAACTGCTTCTTTTTCGGCTTCTCTTATTCTTTGAGTTACAACTTGTTTAGCAGCTCCAGCAGCAACGCGGCCAAAGTCTTTTGGCGTTACTTCTTTTTCAATAGTTTCCCCTACTTGAATGTTTGGCACTAATTCTTTAGCATCTTCAAGTAATATTTGGGCATCAGGGTTAATCTCAGGAGGCATTTCTACTTCTTTACCCTCTTCGTTAATTTCATAAGTTGGTTCGATATAGTCTTCTACGACAACATAGTAAGAGATGACTTTAAATTCACCAGTTGTCTCGTCAAAATCTACTCTAACGTTAGTTTTAGAGTCATAGTTTTTCCTGTAGGCAGTAGCTAAGGCTTGTTTCATAGCGTCAATTATTAAGTCCTTAGAAATACCTTTATCTTCAGTTATTGCATTTAAGGCCTTTAAAAATTCCATACCACTATCTATAATTGGTTCTTCTTTTTTCTTTTTCATACTTATCCTCTTTCCTTACTTATTACATCCAATATATAGGAGTCATCTATAAAGTCTAATTTATCAATTATGGGATTGATTATATTGGTAGCATCAACTATTTCATCTAGGTCAATACCATTTATTTTATCAAGCTCAATGGTTAGAAAATTATAGTTTCCTTCATTATGATATGTAATATCTGTTATTATTATTTCTTTTTGCTTTAATGCAGGTTCAATATTTTTTCTAATGTTTTCTAGTTTTTCTTGCATGTTTCCTCCAAATTATAAATAAAAGTGGGAATTTTCTGCCCACTTAAATCTGCAATTTCATTATAACACAGTTTTTGCTTTTTGCAATTATTTTTAGCAATTATTTGCGTATAAGCTCATTAAGGTTATTTACGATAGTTTTGATAATAGTCAATTTCTTGAAGTTTTGATAAAATTAAGTCTAATTCGTCTAATTCCTCTTGCTCTAGTGAGTAATCGTCTAGGCGTTCGATAGCAAGACTTAGTTCTCTAATATTTTGATAGTTGGAGATATTAATATCGTATTTTTTTAAAATATTAATATCAGCCTCATCAATGATTATATTATTAATTTTCTTTAACATTATTTATTAAATTTCAACTCCGTACTCTTAATACCGCGACTGTGTTTAATCTCTTCCCATTTCATATTCTTAGTAAAGAGACACACTACATTTATAGGTACCCAAGTTAGAATAAATAAAGCAAATAAGGCAATGGCGCTTAGAACGTTTTTGGCTTTGCGTTTATTGTATTTTAAGATGAATAGACTGATTATGATACCACTGACATAAGTTAAGATGAAGAATACGGTACCAGAAGAAAATAAAGTTGAAAATAAATCATATAATTTAACATTGAATATTCTAAATACGATAAGAGCAAAGAATTCCATTAAACATATTACTTGCACTATTGGAGCAATAAAGTTCATGAACATATCAAATGATGGTTGACTTCCTGTAGTTATGAAATGTTTAAGCAAATCTTTCCAATAAAGTCTAGCACATTGCAAACAGCCAACACTCCATCTTTTTCTTTGTTTCCAAGAGGCTTTGAATTCAACAGGCTGTTCGTCGTAAGTTATGGCATTTTCAACGAAAGCAATACGTTCGTCTTTTAAGGCACACTGTGCGGTAAATTCAATATCTTCAGTCATTGTGTAAGTATGAAATCCGTCTTTATCAATGATTTCTTTTTTTATCATAAAACCAGTACCGTTGATAGAACAAGATTGATTTAGAGTCATACGAGATTTATTAAAGAAGAAGTTTTGCATGTAATAAAATAAGGAATAAGAACCACTTATCCAGTTATCGCTGATGTTTTTACTATCTCTAAAGCCCTGGGCTACACGATACCCACAGCATAAGGTATCATTCATACGACTTAGAAAATCTGGGTGAACAATGTTGTCGGCATCAAATATGATATAAGCATCAATATCTTTATGGCTTTTTAGTTCATCAAAGACATAGCATAGAACCTCACCTTTAGATTTCACTTTTTTCTTAACGTCAATAACAATTCCACCAGCATTGCGGGCTACTTTAGCAGTATTATCAGTAGTATTGTTAACAGCTACATAAACATCATATAGTTCTTTGGGGTAGTTGCAATCAAGAAGAGATGTAACTAAATTACCAATAACTGCTTCCTCGTTACGAGCCGCAATTATAATAGCAAATTTGCTCTTGGGTTCATTAGGTAAAATACGGAATTTCTTAGGTTTGAAGAAACCATATAACCCAGTTAGGGAATAATATAAGCCATAAAATAATGTTAGGCAAAAAAATATATAATAAATAATTTGTATCATAATAAACATCCTTACTATATGCTCTTTGTTAAATATATTGTATCTTGTTTTGGGACATTTGTAAAGAATTAGTGTAAACCCATTAAATCACAAATTAGTCAAAAGCACTTATCGATAGAAAAAAGTTACCATCGTAACAAGGGTAACTTAAAGTTTCTTAAT
>HF998209.1 GCA_000433255.1 Coprobacillus sp. CAG:605
ATATGAGTTTGACTATTGGCGTTTTTTTATGTAAAAATTTTTAGATGCAGAAGCCCACCAAAGTTTAAGTTTAAACAAAAAACTTGAATAGAGGAAAGAAAGATGGCAGAAATGTATCTAAAAAAACAAAATGATGTGGTATAATATAGAAGAAAAACGCTTGATTTTATTATAAAAAATTTTAGTGTGAAAGGAGTAGATTTATATGAATAATTTAGAAAACCAAGGGGGGGTTAATAAAAATGTTATCAACTATTACCCTGGTCATATGGCCAAGACAAAAAGACTAATCAAAGAAAAAGAAAGTTTAATTGATGTAGTCTATGAACTTATAGATTCTAGAATACCTAGTTCCAGTAAAATCAAAGAAATGGACGATATTTTAAAAAATAAACCACGTATTTTAATCATGACTAAATATGATTTATGCGACAAAGAAGAAACAGCCAAATGGATAGAGCACTATCAAGCCAAAGGCTTCGCTGTAATGCCTCTTGATTTAACTAAAACTAACGACTATCAAAAATTAATTAACAAAACTAACGAATTAATGCAAAATGCTCAAGAAAAACGTTTAGCCAAAGGCTTAAAGAAAAAAGAAATAAGAGTCTTAGTAGTAGGCGTACCAAATGTTGGCAAATCAACTCTTATAAATCGTTTAGCTGGTAAAAAAGTTGTTAATGTTGGTAACATGCCTGGTGTAACTAAAAATCTTTCTTGGTTAAAAACTAACAGCAATATTCTTCTTCTAGATAGTCCAGGTATATTATGGCCTAAATTTGAAACAACAGAAATCGCCCTAAACCTAGCGGCTGTTGGTACCATTCCTCAAGACGTATTACCCCTAGATAAAGTAGCTGTTCATATCCTTGAAAAATTAAATAATTACTACCCTGAAATTCTAAAAACAAGATATAATCTTGACAACATAGATGACATTGTTGAAACTTATACTACCATTGGACGTAAAATTGGTGCTATAATAAGTGGTGGCGAAATTGATTACAAACGTGTTAGCTTAACCATTATCAATGACGTAAAAAATGAATATATTAAAAATATAACATTTGATAGAAACTAGAAGTAAGGAATGAGCCTATGAAAAAAGATGAAATATTAACTAAACTAAAATACTTAAAAGAAGAATTAAAGTTAGAAGATTTTATTGTCTTATCAGGGGCTTCTATGGTCTTACAAGGTATTAAAAAACAAACCCACGACATCGATATTTCAGTTCCTAAAAGCATTTATAAAAAGTTAGAAAGTAGTTGGACTAAAGATATCGGTGCTTTTGGTATTGAAATACTAAAGTATGATAATATCAAATTAAGTTACAACCTTTATTATCCAAAAGATACCATTATTATCGAAGGCTACAAAGTCTTAAATATTCCTAAAATGTTAGAAATAAAATTATCTTTAAATCGAAAAAAAGATAAAAAGGACATTGGTCTTCTTAATATGGCTTTAGCCAAAAATGATAAATATATTCATGAGCGCGCTTTGTATGAAGCCGGATATAACTTAATTGCAGGTGTAGATGAAGTGGGACGTGGTCCTTTAGTTGGACCTGTCGTTGCAGCAGCCTGCATTCTTCCCAAAAATTGTCAACTTGAAGGTCTTAACGACTCTAAAGCTTTAACCGAGAAAAAAAGAGATGAATTATATCCTAAAATTATCGAAGAGTGTATTGCCTACGGCATTGGCGTGATTGACGCTAAAACAATTGACGAAGTAAATATTTATGAAGCCAGTAAATTAGCCATGATTGAAGCCATTAAAAATCTTCAAACTAAACCCGATTACGTATTAGTCGATGCCATGAAACTAAATATTGATATTCCAACTGAAGGACTAGTTCATGGTGATTACATCTCCGCATCCATTGGTGCTGCTTCAATCATAGCTAAAGTAACCCGTGATAACATGATGTATGAACTAGATAAAAAATATCCTATGTATGGCTTTAGGAATCATAAAGGATATCCCACCAAAGAGCACTTAGATGCTCTAGAAAAATATGGCCCTTTAGACAACTACAGATTCTCTTATGGACCAGTAAAAAAATATAAAAAAAGTAAGGATGAAGTAAATGAAGTACATAACTAAAAATAAAACACTAAGATTATATATTCCCATGGTAATATCACTATTTACCTGTGAAATAATCTTTAAAATAGGAACTAAAATGCCAATATTTGATTGGTCATTATTAAGAATATTCATTGGAGTAAATATTTTTGCCCTAATTATAAGTCTTATTCTCTCATTCATTAAAAATGAAAAAGTAAGCACTGCTATCATGATATTTATCTCTCTCATTTTAAATATCGTCTACATTGTACAAGCAGGTTTCTACAATTATCTAGGAACCGTCATGTCTTTGGGAACATCTTCCCAAGCTGGAGCCGTAGGAGACTTTATTGGCGATTTTTTAGGTAGCTTTAAACCAACATTTTACCTAGTATTTATCCCAACAATTCTTTTGATTTTATACTACACTTTAATTGAAACTAGAATAAATAAAAAAGAACTAACTCGTTATAACGAAGAATTAGATAGTATCAAAGGTAAGAAGAAAAAAGAAGCATACCAAGAAGAATATAATGCTAAAAACTTAAAGATTAACAAAATAACTAAGATATCTAGTTTAATTGCCACTATTGCTTTAATGCCATTATATTATCTAACTATAATTATCCCTTTCATGCAAAATGATTTACAGATGGTTAGTAACAAAGCCTTATTTTCTAACCTTTCTATGCCTAACTTAGCTATTGGTCAATACGGCGTTTTAGGATTTGAATACATTGATATTAAAACCCTTCTAATTGGTCATAGTGAGTTTTCCGAAGAATTTATTAAGAAAGAACCTGAAAAAATAACTGATAAATCCCGTGTAATAGATGATACGGCTTGGGAAGAACTTCAAAATAATGAAACTAATAAAGACTACAAAACCCTAAATAGCTACTTTATGAGTAAAGAAATAACTGCTAAGAATGATAAAACTGGCATCTTTGAAGGTAAAAACTTAATTGTAGTTATGATGGAATCAGGTAGTAACGTTATAACTGACCACCCTGAATATTTCCCAAATATCAATAAACTATATAATGAAGGCTGGGCTTGGACCAATACCTTCTCCCCAAGAAATGCTTGCTCAACAGGTAATAACGAAATGACTGGTTTAACCTCATTATTCACCATTAATAAAAGCTGTACTGCCAACGTATATAAAGATAACACTTACTTTGAAGCTATGTTTAACTTATTTAACCACAAAGGATATACTACTTCAAGTTATCATGATTACACTGACCATTATTATTATCGTCATACTATTCATCCAAACATGGGAAGTATGCATTACTATGGCGTTAATGACCTTGGTATCAAACTAGGAACAGAATATAAACCATGGCCAAGTGATGTTGAATTTGTTGAAAAAGCAACCCCACATTTTATAAATGAAGATAAATTCATGGCTTGGATGACAACTGTTTCAACTCATATGTCATATGAATCTTCCAGTGTAACTGGTGATATGTATTTAGATTTATACAAAGACGAAAACTATACTAAGAGTGCTAAACGTTATATGTCTAAACTAAAGATCTTAGATAACGCTATTGGAGAATTAATTGACGAATTAACTACTGCTGGTCGACTTGAAGATACTGTAATTGTATTATATGCCGATCATTACCCATATGGTTTAGACGATTATGACTTTAAGACTATTGCTAATTATGATATTGACGGCTATGGTAACGTTGACAGAACACCATTTATCATTTATAATCCTTCATTAGAACCAACCAAGTATGATAACTATACTTCATATTTAAATATCTTACCAACCCTTGCAAATCTATTTAACTTAGATTACGATCCAAGATTATATGGTGGTCAAGATCTATTTGATGAAAACTTTAATAATTATGTTGTATTTGCTGATGGTTCTTGGCGTAGTGATATTGCTTATTACGATGCAACTACTTCTAAATTAACTTACCTTGGTGATGAAACTTACACTAAAGAAGAGATTGCAAAAATTAATACTCGAGTTAAAAACGAGATGAAAATGGATAATTTAGCAATTGAAAAAAATTACTTTGCATATTTAGAAAAAAATTTGTATAAAGATAAGCAAGAAGAAAGTAATGACTAAAAGAAAGGAATTTATGAAACATTTAGTTATTGTTGAATCTCCCTCAAAGAGTAAAACAATTGGAAAATATTTAGGCAGTGATTATGAAGTAGTATCTTCTAAAGGACACATTAGAGACTTAGCAACAACCGGTAAATTTGGTTTAGGTATTGATGTAGAAAATGACTTTAAACCTAATTATATCCCCATAAAAGGCAAAGCTAAAACTATTAAAGAATTAAAAAGTGATGCTAAAAAAGCCGACAAAGTATACCTTGCAAGCGACCCCGACCGTGAAGGAGAAGCTATTTCATGGCACTTATATGATGCTTTAGAAATACCTGAAGATAAATACGAACGTGTAGTATTCCACGAAGTAACCAAACCGGCTATCAAAGAAGCCTTCAAGGAACCACGTAAAATTGATATGCCTATGGTTAAATCGCAAGAAACCAGAAGAATGCTTGACCGTATCATAGGCTTTAGATTATCCAAATTAATGCAATCAAAAACCGGTGGTAAAAGTGCCGGCCGCGTTCAATCCGTTGCCTTAAAACTTATTGTTGATAAAGAACGTGAAATTGAGGCCTTCAAACCAGAAGAATACTGGAGTATAACTGGCATTTTTAAAGACTTCGAAGCTGACTTATTTAAATATAAAAATGACGATATAAAAATAGCTAATGAAACCGAAGCCGACGAAATTCTTAGTAAGCTTTCCAAAGCCTTTAATATCGAAAGTGTTGACAGTAAAAAGAAAAAAAGACCTTCTAAGCCTGTCTTTAAAACTTCAACCCTTCAACAAACAGCCTCAAATAAATTAGGTTTTCCTTCATCAAAAACCATGCGTATTGCCCAAAAACTATATGAAGGTGTTGATTTAAAAAATGAAACTGTCGGTCTTATTACCTACATGCGTACCGACTCTGTAAGACTAGCGCCCATTTTTATAAATGAAACATTAAAATATATCGAAGATACTTATGGTAAATCTTACGTAGGGTACGTTAAAACTGGTAAAAAAGATGATAACATGCAAGATGCCCACGAAGGTATTAGACCAACATCTATTACTCGTACCCCAGAATCAATTAAAGCTTACCTAACACCTGATGAATATAAACTTTATAGCTTAATTTACTACAAAGCATTATCTAGTTTAATGGCTGACGCTAAAACTATTGCAACAACCATAATTCTAGAAAACAATGAATACTTATTTAAAGCTACTGGATCAGTTCTAGAATTTGATGGGTACTTAAAAGTTTATAGTGCTTATGAAGATCAAGAAGATAAAACTTTACCAGATTTTAGTAAATATCAAAGTAAGGTAATAGTAAGTGATGATATCATAAAAGAACAACACTTTACTAAACCAACCCCAAGATACACTGAATCATCTTTAATTAAAGAACTAGAATCTTTAGGAATTGGTAGACCAAGTACTTATGCAACTATTATTGATACCCTAAAAACTAGAGGTTATGTAACTTTAGAAGAAAAGAAATTTAAACCAACTGAAATTGGTATTGAAACAACTGATAAACTACAAGAATTCTTTAGTGATATCGTAAATGTTAAATATACTGCTAATATGGAACATGAATTAGATGAAATAGCTTTAGAAAAATTAGATAACGTTAAAGTGTTAAAAGAATTCTATGATAAATTTGAACCACTAGTTGAAGTAGCATTTAAAGAAATGGAGAAGAAAGCTCCAGAAAAAACTGGTGAAACTTGTCCTGAATGTGGTGCGGATTTAGTCATTAGAAAAGGCCGTTATGGTGCTTTCACAGCATGCTCTAAATATCCAGAATGCAAGTACATTAAGAAAGAAGAACCAAAAATAGTTGAAATAATGCCTTGCCCAAAATGTGATGGCAAAATAGTTTTGAAAAAAACACGCAAAGGCAAAAACTTCTATGGCTGTTCTAATTATCCTAAGTGCGACTTCGCATCTTGGTATGAACCAATTAACGAATTCTGCCCAGAGTGTCATAACGTTCTTGTTAAAAAGGGTAAGAAAATAGCCTGTTCAAACTGCAATTATGAAAAATAATTATAGGGTCAAATCTCTATAATTTTTCTTTTCTCTAAAATTCGACAAAATATATGTCTTTCATATACTAAAATAATCTTGGTGATAAAAATTGAGAAAATTTTATATATTTAATATTAACGACGAATTTAGAACATTAACTAAAACTAGTCCTTATAACTTATTCAAAACCTTTGAAAACATCTATCATTTAAACATCGAAGAACAAAAATATGGTATCAACATGTATGAAAAAATGGTCAAACCAATCAATAAGATTGAATTAAATAACTTCTTATTTACCAACTACTGTACCAATGATCACTATACCAAATTCATGAATACTCATATTTATAATAATTACTATAATGACGAAAATACTAAACTAAAGGTAGGCAATGCCTTCATGGTTCTAGAAACAACCTCGCCAAAGCCTGAATTCTTCAACACCTTAAAAGATAATAGCAATCTCTTTGCTTGTGATTTTCAAAATCAAGACTATTTTTGGGTAGAAAGTGTTGCTTAAAACTTCTAATTTTAGTAAAATAGGGGATATAAAGGAGAAAATATATGAGTAAAATTAGTTTGATTAATGATTCATCTGTTACCCAAAACGTTGATGCTATAGTAAATGCCGCTAATAACATGCTATATGCTGGCGGTGGTGTTTGTGGAGCAATATTCAGTAAAGCTGGATATGAAGAATTAACTAAAGCTTGTAAGCAATATGCTGTTCCGTTGCAAGATGGACAGGCTGTAATTACTCCGGCTTTTAATATTTTCAATGCTAACTACATAATCCATGCTGTGGGGCCAAACTTCAATACTAAGCCTAACGCCCTAAAAGAACTATACATGGCTTACTATAACTGTCTAAAAGTATTAAAAGAAAATAACCTAACTAGCATTTCATTTCCTTTAATAAGTGCTGGAATCTTTGGGGGCAATCTAGAAAATCCCGTTGCAACATCAACTGCATCATGCCTAAGTGCCTATGATACTTTTACAAAAGAAAATCCTTATTATGATATCAACGTCTTATTATGTGCTTACTCTAAATCAGAATTTGAAGAAGCATCCCAAGTATTTTCTCGTAAATTAGAAAGGAAGAGTTAATATGTTACATGATATATTATTAGTAATTCTAGGTTTAATAATTGGCCTAGTAATTGGTTTCTTTGTAGCTAAAAATTTAATGCAAAAAGAACTAAAGAAAAATCCTCCAATCAATGAAAAAATGATTGAAGCTATGATGAGTGGAATGGGTAGAAAACCAAGTCAAAAACAAGTTAAAGAAGTAATGCGTCAAATGAACAAATTTATGTAATGCTTTAATAGTATTACTTCTTTTTTTAAAAGTTTTGTGGTATACTCTAAAGAATGAAAAAGGTGATTAAATGTTTGTCGATGAAATAAATGTTAAATTAATAGCGGGTAAGGGTGGCGATGGTTGTACCTCATTCCATCATGAAAAATGTATGCCTAACCTAGGGCCGGACGGTGCTAACGGTGGTCATGGTGCTAGTATAATATTTGAAGTAGATAAAGGATTGCGTACCTTAGTTGATTTAAGATACAATAAAATAATTAAAGGCGAAAAGGGTGAAAATGGTAAAGGTTCTAATCGTACTGGTGCCGATGCTAAAGACGTCATTATTAAAGTGCCTGAAGGAACAACTATAATTGATTTAGATACTAAC
This sequence comes from Coprobacillus sp. CAG:605, assembly GCA_000433255.1. Classification (GTDB taxonomy): domain Bacteria; phylum Bacillota_I; class Bacilli_A; order RF39; family UBA660; genus CAG-605. The sequence continues at coordinate 7,892 of HF998209.1, forward strand.
CTTATTATTGCCGACTTAACTAAAGACAAAGAACGAATAACTGTAGCTCAAGGTGGTCGTGGTGGCCGTGGTAACAAAGCTTTTGCAACCCACGAAAATCCTGCTCCTAAAACTAGTGAATATGGTGAACCGGGTCAAACTAGATACATTAAATGCGAACTAAAAGTCCTAGCTGATGTCGGCTTAGTAGGGCTTCCTTCTGTAGGCAAATCAACTCTATTATCCATGATAAGCGCCTCTAAACCTAAAATTGCTGCCTATCATTTTACCACACTTAACCCAAACTTAGGTGTTGTAAACTTAAAAGACGGACGTAGTTTCATTATGGCTGATTTACCAGGGTTAATCGAAGGTGCCTCAACCGGCGTTGGCTTAGGATTAAAATTCTTAAAACACGCTATGCGTACCAAAGTAATTGCTCACGTAATAGATATGGGCTCCTTTGAAGGCCGCAACCCAATCGAAGATTACGAAATAATAAATAACGAAATCAAAAAATATAGCGAAGCCTTAGCAAACAAACCTCAAGTTGTTATTGCAAACAAAATGGACTTACCAAACTTCCAAGAAAACTTAAAAGCTTTTAAGGCTAAGTACCCAGATGTTACCATCTTACCTATAAGTGCCCTTAATAACGAAGGAGTAAATGACGCTATCACTGCCTTAGCCGACATCCTAGATAAAACCGAAAACACCCCATTATATGACGAAACCAGGTATGAATCACATGTTATGTATAAATTTGAAAACACTAAACCATTTACCATAACAAAACTAGATAACGTTTGGGTTGTCGAAGGCGATGAGATATCTAAACTATTTGCTATGACAAAATTTACTGAAGACGAATCTATCCAAAGATTTTCAAGAAAACTTCATGGTATGGGTGTTGAGGATGAACTTCTAAGATTGGGAGCCAAAAAAGGCGACGACATCCAAATCGAAGACTACATTTTCCAATTTAAAGAGTAATCTAAGTAGATACAAACTATCTACTTTTTGTTTTGCTTCATATTGTAATTTTTATCTATTATTGATATAATTATCTAGAATAGAAGAGTAGCAAAGAGGGATTATATGGCTAAAAATTTAAAAACAGGAACAAGTATCTGCATTACAAGTGCAAAAGGAGGAGTAGGCAAAACTACCACAGTCTTAAACCTTGCTGGTATGTATGAACTAATGCAAAAAAAAGTTCTTTTAATCGACTTAGACTTAACCAACGGTGGCATAGCGCTTTCTTTAAACAAGCCCTATGAAAAAAGCATATCCACGCTTTTTCAAGACATCAACAACAACAAGTACGAAGAACTATCTAGTTACGTAACAAAATACGATGATTATATCGACATCTTACCATGCGCTAAAGACCCTAGAGAAGCTAATAAAATAAATACTTCCCTAATCGATGTTATCCTAGATAGAGCGGCTTTCTCCTACGATATTATCCTTATTGATACCACTCATATCTTTAATGATATCAATCTCTATACCTTGGATAAATCTGACAAAGTTCTATACTTACTATCCAATGACCCCGTTGATTTAAAAAATATGAAGAACGTTATTGCTATCTTTGAATCTTTAAATATTACTAAGTACAAAGTCTTATTAAACGACTCCTTTAGTCCTTTCAAAAACTATTTTAGTCTTTACGACATTAAAAATATAATTAAAACTAACATTGATTACTACTTAACAAATCGTTTCTTCATTCAAAACATCGACAAATATATTATGGACGGTCAAATTCTTACATTAGATAAAAAAATTGCCAAAAGCTACAGTAAAGACTACACCGTCTTAATGAACATTGCTCTAGACTTAATTGGAGGTGAAGACAATGAGTAAATCCTTAGTAAGTGCATTCCATATCAAACCTAATAATAACCTTGTTTTAAATGATTATGATATCTTCCAAGATAAAGAATTATTAGAAAACTTAAAAGACAAAATTATCGAACGTGTTTCAGACTTAAAAGACGAGACTTCTATTACTAGTGATTTAATTTTACAAAGTATTGATTATAATACTAAAGATTTAAATCTTTCTAATGCCGAGAAAACTTATCTTTATAACTTAGCGGATAATGAGATTAACGGCTATGGCCCATTAACTGAGATAATGAAAGATAATGCCGTTAAAACGATCATGGTTAATTCACCCAACGACGTCTACATCGAAACAGAAGCTGGTTATATCAAAGAAAATAATATTTCTTTTATAAACGATGAGCATATTGTTAAAACAATCAAGAAACTAATTGAGCCCTTAAATATCGAATTAAATTCTAGTCTTTTAAATACTAAGTTAAAAGATGGTAGCAAACTAAGTGCTATCTTACCACCTTTAACCATTAACCCCGTTCTAATGATTAAAAAATATAACCATGATATTGCCTCATTAGAAGATTTAATTCGTCTAGGTACCATTACACCTTATATGGCTACATACCTAGATACAGCAATTAAAGCTAATCTTAACATCCTAACAGTAGGGTTTGATGAAACCGGTAAATCCATATTTATAGATGCTCTAAGTAACTCCATTGATAATACTTCCCGCGTTGTAGTTATCGACCCTAATAACAACCTAAACATTCCTAAAGAACATCTAATAACTCTAAGTAATGAAGAAAAATATAACATGATAGACATCGCATCCGGCCTAAACGCAAATTACATTCTAATAAGTGATGTTACGAAAGATAACTTACTTGATACTTTAAATCTTATGAATACCAAGAAGGGTATTATAGCTAGTATCAATATGGCTCCTTCTAATATCTTAGAAAACTTAGAATCTAAAATAGTCTTTGCGTCAAAAAATATGGAAACAAGTAAAATATTATCTTACTTAAAAAACTCTATTGACTTAGTTGTCATCTTAGATAAAACTAACGATAACAAACGCAAAGTAATAAATATCTTAGAATTTGATAACAACGAATTAAAACCAATATTCACTTATCAAAATGACGAATTTAGTTTTAATCCTAGACAATCTAATAATTATAAACTAATGAAACAAAAAGGTTATAACGAACTAGATGAAATCTTTAAGGAGTTGTCTTAATGAAATCAGAAAACTTACAAGTATTTCTCTTTATCCTAGGACTAATCTTGATTTTATACGTCTTAAAACTATTTAAAACAATGAAAAAAGAACGTCGTCTAGATAACTTTTCCCTAGATAATACCGAGTATAAAAAGTCTATTCTTACTAATATTAACCTAACTTGGTGGCATATTATTAATAAATTAAGTTATGGCTTAGAAAAGAATAAACTAATCTTAAAACTCTCTAAGAAATATGATAAATATATTTTAAATATTGAAACTAAGTATAAAAAGAATACTGATTATTTTACCATTAAACTTCTTATCGTCATTATAACTATTGCTATGTATATTATTGGTATGGTCTTCTTCTATATAACTCCAAGACTAGAAACCTTCATACTATGTTTAGTTCTAAGTTATATCATTCCTGACTTACTATGGCAATATCAATATCAAAAAAAAGTAAACAAAGTAAATAAAGAATTATATATTTTTATCAAATATCTTTATAATATGATAAAACAAGGTAATAACTTAAATGAATCTCTTCGTTTTAGTATTAAATCCTTAGAAAACCCTATCAAAGACGAAGCTGAAAAAATACTAAGTGATTTAGAGTATGGCCTTTCTCTAACCCAAAGTTTCAAAAGATTTTTTGAGCGTAGTAAACTAAAAAAAGTTGAATCCATTTATAAAACTCTTGTTCTTGGAGATAAACTAAATCTAAGTTTAAAAGAATCTCTAAGTAACATCTATAACTCTATGACTATACAAAATCGTAAAGAAGAAGAGTTTAATACTATAACAAGTCTATATCACTATATATTCCTAGTAGCCATAATAACACCCGCTATCGTCTACTTCTTTGGTATAACCATAAAATTAGAATACTTTACCAAGTTATTTAATAGTATTTATGGTTACTTAGTCTTACTCTTAATAATCATAATCTATACAATATATATTTACATCATGAATAACTTACTGGAGGACTACCATGAATAAAGTTGTAACAAGAATATATCCTGAATCAGTAATAAAAAAATATCAATCTAAAATAAATACCCTAGGTTCTAGTACTATTATTGATGTATATACCTTTCTTTTATCTAGATTACTATTAGAAATAATATTATTTATCTTACTAGTATTAATCCCTAAGTATGGTCTAATTATATCAACTATTACAGTTATATTTATTCACTTCTTATATGAAGATATCTTAATTACTTCTAAAATAATGAATAGAGAAGAAAGACTTGATAAAGATGCTTTAGAATTTTTTAATCTTCTTTCTTTAGGATTAAAATCTAACGCTAGTATTTATAATGTTTTTCTAACTACTTCAAAAGTATGTAATAATACTTTAAGTAAAGAATTCTTAGAAGGATTAAAAAAAGATAATATGGAAGTATGTTATACTTATGTTTATAATCATATACCTAATCAAGATTTAAAAACATACTTAGAAGAAATGAAATTAACTAAAGATAAAGAAGACTTATCTAAAGTAGTAACTAATCTAAACCAAGTATTAAGTGCTAAAAAAGATACTAAAGAGCAAAATTTCTTAAATAAATTGCCTTTGAAAGCTATAACTAGTACGATTATTTATCTAGCTTTAGTATTACTACTTTTACTACTAGCACCTAAATTTTTATAGATATACCAACACTATATCTTTTTTTCTTGGGTGATTATGTGAAATGAATGTAATAAAATCTATTAAAATAGTCAAAAATATGTTACCATGTATATGGTGATAATATATGAATGATTTTACATTCTTAACTAATGAACAAATCTTTGGCAGTAAGCTCATTGGCACTAACCTTTATGGCCATAAACTCTTTGGCCATAAACAATTAGAAATTCTAAAAAAATATGGAAAATGTGCTGCTATAACTGACTTTTCTATTTTATTAGGCGGTTATGTGTCGTCGAGGGAATTTACTAGTGAAGGAAACGCCTTAAAAGACAGAGCTGGCCTTTGGTGGACAAAATCAAAAGCAAACATAATGGACAAATATTCCAATTGTGTAAGCAGTGTTTTTGGCCATGATATCTTTTTTTCTACTGTTCTAAATTGTGATTCTGGCGCTCGTCCAGCTTTAGCATATTCTTCAATCAAGTCAATCTCTTCAAACGAAGTGGTGAATTCCATTGGAATTAAAGAAATTGAATATGGCGAATATCCCCAAACAGTTGTTGAAGAAGACTATTCTAATGAATTAGAAAAGGCATACAATAATGGTAGTATAAGATACACTGGTAAAAAATATACAACAGATTCCGAAAGATTCAGTGATAAAGGTTTTAGCCCTAGAACTCATATTGAATATGAATATAAAGGAAACAAATATATTCGTTTTGTTGGCGATAAAGCCGGTGAAGGTGAAGTCTTGTCTGATGGTAGAAAAATTGCAAGCGATAATATATATTGGGTACGTGTTGAGCCAATAGTCTGGTTAGTAGATGAAAAAGCAGACATAGCCCTTTCAAAGAAGATTATTTTTTCTGGAGTGCAATTTTTAGAGAACATATCTAAGAAATATACAGGTGATTTTGCCAACACAGATATAAAAAAATTTATGAATATATATTTTTCAAAAAATATAGTAAGTAGCAGAGTAGATTTAAAAAATACATCAGCAGAACAACTTGAAAGCTATGAAGAACCAAAGTTAATAAGAAAACAAAATCCTTATGAATTTAATTTTAATAAAGTATCAGAAGAAGAAATAATAAGAGGGGCAGTAGAAAGCGATGTGGCAGTATTCTTACATGGCAAATCCAGTGATGGCAAATCAGCCAGAGTAAAGCAATTAGATCCTGATTGTGAAATAATATATATGCGAAATGCTACTCCTGATAGCTTAAATGGTAAAAGTGTATATAATTCCACAACGGGAGAAATGATTGATGTACCACCAACATGGTATTCAAAAGTAAAAACAAAATGCGAAGCTGAGCCAGATAAAATTCACATCATATTCTTTGATGAACTTACTAATGCTCTTCCTTCAATACAGGGGATGGCATTCAATATAGTATTAGATGGTGAAGTTAATGGTAAATGGAAGCTACCACCAAATGCAAGAATAGTAGCAGCTGGCAATGATTTAAATGATTCCTTAGCTGCTAATCAAATGGCTGAACCATTGTTTAACAGATTTGCTCACGTTTATATTAATACTACAGTAGATAGCTGGTTAAAATGGGCATCTACACCTAAAGAAAAATATGAAAGGTTAGATTATAAAGACGAAGAACTAGAAGCAAAAATCCATCCTTCTGTATATGCTTACATAGCATATAAGTCTTATAGTGGCCATGATGTTTTGAGAACACCATATACGGGAGACAAACCTAATGCCGATCCAAGAAAATGGGAAATGGCATCTAAAATACTTTACAAAACCAAACAACCAGAAATGTTAAGAGCCTTAATAGGCGAAGATTTAGCAAAAGACTTTACGGCTTTTGCAAGACAGCAGGTAATAAGTGTTGAAGATGTAATTAATCATAATTATTCAAGTAACGATTTAGAAATGGATATATCAGAAAAATTTGCCACCGCAGTTGGCTTATCATCTGTTGATGATGAACATTTTGAAATAGTAAGAGATTTTATGAAACAAGTTGGAGCCGAACCAAGAGCGGCATTTGAATCTATGTGGTCTCATGGAGACGAAAGAAGACTAGAGCATCTTGCCGAAGTGCAAATGGCTGATAATTTATCACAAGGAGAAATAAGAAGATGAATAAAGAAAGATTAAATTTATTAGAAAATTATATTAAATCTGGAGTATCTCCAGTACTAATTAAAAATATACCATCCAGTGCTTTTAATAATTCAGTTATTATAAAATCAAATATTGATAGATCTGAATTAAATGGCCATTATGAAAATACTGAATTTTGTCCTCCACAGTGGTACAAAGAATTATTAGCTAAAAGTAAAGCAAGTATTGCTGGTTTAGTAATTGAAAATATAAATGAAATAAAGTTAGAAGACCAAACTAAATTTATTGAGATACTTAAATATAAAAAAGTTAGTACATTTGAATTGCCTAAAAATTGTTTAGTTATTGTTACCTGTTCTGATTTAACTACTAATAAAATAAATGAAGAAGTATACTCATTATTGGCCCAAATTTAAGGAAAATTTATGAATTTAGAATCTATTAAAAGAAGACTATTAGTTAAATATCCTTTCTTTGGAAGTGTAGTAGCTAGTTCTAATTTTATTGCTGAAAAATCAGTAAGAACAGCAGAAACAGATGGCCAAAATATTTATTATAACCCTGATTTTATTGAATCTGTTACAAATGATCAACAAACGTTTATTTTTGCCCACGAAATATGCCATATAGCATTTGATCACATTTATAGGAGTGAAGGTAAAGATGAAAAATTATGGAACATAGCAACAGACGCAGTTATAAATGCTTTTCTAAAGCAAGATAAATTACCTATGGTAGAAGGTGTAATTGATATACCAGAAGCAATTAATTTTGATGCTGAAGAAATGTACAAAAAACTTCTAAGTGAAAAGAATCAGCAAAGCAATCAATCACAAAATGGTAACTCTCAAAAACAAGAAGGAAATCAAAGCAACGGAGGGTCATCTAAAACTTCAAACAAAGAAGAAAAACAGCAAGATGTTGGACATGATACCCATTCTATGTGGACTAAAGCCGTAGAAAAAAAGCATCAAGAAGATCAACAATTACAATCTGAATTAAAACAATTTAACGGCAAAGTTAAAGATAAACGAGATGCGTTAGATAAATTACGTAAATTGTTTGATAAGAAAAAAATAATCCCAAAAACAGTCCCAGAATCATGTGAAAAACGAAATAAAGAACAAGAAAACAAAACCAATGAAGAAATTAAAAAGTTAACAAAAATAGGCGAAAAAGAAGCATTTAAGCAAAATGAAATAGAAAGAAAAAAACAACTAGAAGAATTAAGAAAAGCATTAGCTAGTCAATCACATGGCTATGGAAACGTTCCAAATAGCGAAATAAGAAATATAACAAACATCGGTATATCTAAACCACTTATTGATTGGAGAAGATTGTTAAAAGAAGCCGTTAAATATGACATTGATTGGTCATATCAAAATGCTGAAATAGAAAATGGGGTAGTAACAGCACATTTAGAAGAAATACCCCGTCCAGCAACAGAAATTATTTTAGATACTAGTGGTTCTATAGATGAAACGTTACTTAGAAACTTTTTACGAGAATGTAAAAATATATTACAAACATCTAAAGTTAAAGTTGGATGCTTTGATACAAAATTTTATGGCTTTACTGAAATTAAAAATGTATCTGATATTGATAACATGCCGTTTTATGGAGGCGGCGGAACAGACTTTGAAGTTGCTGTTAAGGCATTTACAAGAAGAGTTGAAAATAAGATAATTTTTACTGATGGAGATGCAGATATGCCAAGTATACCAATGGATGCAATATGGATAGTTTTTGGTGAAACAGAGATTAAGCCACTAGGTGGCAAAGTGATTTATATAGACGATGAACAACTTGAAAGACTATATAATTATGAAATGACTACTGAGTCAAAAGGAAGGTCAAGATAAAGAAAGATTTAGAAACAATTTCAAATTTTTTTGATTTTCTTTTATATTATGCCTTTCCAAATTTAGTTTTCATATAAAATATAGCAATTATTTGCTAATAAAGTTCAAGTATTAATAAACTATTCTAAAAATTTAGTTGTATATAAGAATTAATTATTCCTTAATTATTATTTGAATTTATACTATTATTCATATGTACAGACCATTTACTTCTATTTTGATATTATAAATCGGTCTGTACTTTTTTGAATCAAAATGAGTATTCACTTAACATGGACACTCATTTTATGTTTTTCTACAACTTTTGGGCCGAAACTTAAAATTAAGAATATTTTAGTGGTTGCCATAAAATCTATTAAAATAAATGAAACTATGCTATCATGTATGTGGTGATTATTTATGAGTAACTTTACTTTCTTAACTCAAGAACAAATCTTTGGTGATAACAAATTAGAAATTTTGAAAAAATATGGTACAAAATGTGCTATAACTGATTTTTCTATTTTATTGGGTGGTTATGCATCGCCCAATTTTTATGCTTGTGAAGGCAAAAATAGGAAAAATAGAACTGGTCTTTGGTGGACAAAATCATATCATGATGAATATGACACCTGTATCATTAAACAAAATGGTACTAAAGATGGGGGACATGCTATTGACCGCCGTAATGGGGCTCGTCCAGCTTTACCTTACTCTCAAATAAAATCAATTTGTATGAACGAAGTGATAAATGCCAAAGAAATTAAGGAAGTTGAATATGGCGAATATCCTCAAACTATTGTTAATAAAAAATATTCTTATGAATTAGAAAAGGCATATAACAATGGAAGTTTAAGAACTACGGGTAAAAGTTATACAACGGATTCAGTCAGCTTCTTAGATATTGATAATAGTTTTTTTCCTAGAACTCATATTGAATATGAATATGATGGAAATAAATATATTCGTTTTGTTGGCGATAGAAACGGCCGTGGATCTTTTCTGTCTGATGGTAGAGAGATTGAAATAGGAAATATATATTGGGTACATGTTGAGCCAATAATCTGGCTAGTAGATGAAAAAGCAGATATAGCCCTTTCAAAGAAGCTTATCTTTTCTGGAGTACAATTTATTAATCGAAGATGGTTCAGAGGTGATTTCGCGGAAACACATATAAAACAATTTATGGATAATTATTTTTCAAAAGAAATAGTAAATAATAGATTATATTCTCAAAATATATCAGTAGAGCAACTTGATAATTTAGAAGAGCCAAAGCCAATGCAAAATCCTTATGATTCCAATTTTAATAAGTTATTAGAAGAAGATATGTCTCATACAGCCGACGGTAAATCAGATAAAGTAAAGCGATTAATTTTGATACCAAAGAAAAGTCAAAAAAAATTTTAAATTATAGAAATGTTATTTTTTTCTATCTTCGATTGTAAATAATAACTGAAAGTAACGAATAAAAGCAAATGGTCATAAAAAGCCATTGACAAACCAAAGAACTATTTGGTAAAATAACAATGTTTTAAGAGCTTTCTTAAAACCGCACTAAAAAGGTAAAAAGAGCAAATGCCACCTTAAAGGCGTGTCTTATTATTAAGGAGGGAAATTATGAAAGCTATATTTGTAACAGGCGGAAAACAATACTATGTTTCTGAAGGTGAAACTATTTTTGTTGAAAAACTTGATACTGAAGTAGGTAAAGACGTAACTTTTGATGAAGTATTAATGGTTAATGACGTTGTTGGAAATCCTACTGTAAAAGGTGCAACTGTAGTTGCTACTGTTGAAAAACAAGGTAAACAAAAAAAGATTACTGTATTTAAATACAAACCTAAAAAGAAATATCGTAAAAAACAAGGACATAGACAACCTTATACTAAGTTAACAATTAAGTCTATTAATGTTAAATAATTATGATAAGAGTTCATGTTTTGTATCATAATGATGTTATAGAAAGTATTAGTATTAATGGTCATGCTAATTATGATTATGCGGGTAAAGACATTGTCTGTGCTGCTGTATCTACCATGGCAACTACTACTATAAATAATATCTTGACTTTAGATAATAAAGCCATTACATATGATACTAATGAAGGTAACTTAAGTATTACCGTGAATAGTGATAATGAAGTAGCAGATAAACTTTTAAATAATATGTTAAATATGTTAAAAGAACTTGAACTTGATTATCCTAAAAATATTAAAATAGGAGGATTAAAATGAAATTTTTAAAATTAAATATCCAATTATTTGCTCACGTTAAGGCTCAAGGTTCAACTCAAAACGGTAGGGATTCTGCTGGTCGTAGATTAGGTGCTAAGGCTGCCGATGGACAAACTGTTTCTGCAGGATCAATTCTATATCGTCAAAGAGGAACTAAGATTTATCCAGGAGTAAATGTTGGAATGGGTAAAGACCATACTTTATTTGCTAAAGTATCAGGTACTGTTAAATTTGAACGTTTAGGAAAAGACAAGAAAAAAGTTAGTGTATACGAAGTTAAGTAGTATACACTTTTTTCTTTGTATCTTTTATACAATAAAAATTTCATCTAAGTTTGTATTTTCAAAAATTTTGTTTATATTTTATTTACGTAGTATAAAACAATACCGCATAAACATAAATTAACGTCAACCAAATTAACTTTAGATAAATAATATACATAAATAAAATTAGTATGATATAATCTTTATATAAGGAACAGGTGAAAAATGAATATTGATTATTTAAGTATTGAAAACTACTTACAAAAAAATGGCGTAGTTGGGGGACCGATATATGCCGATTTAAGACAAGCTGGACTAAGCGACTTATTCGTTAAACCATTTTTAGACCGCTTCTGTATTACAAAAAACTACCAAGATTTAATAAAAATATTTAACAATAAAATAAACGATAGATTTATTCAAGAAGTCCTAAAAAGAGATTACCCTAACTATTTAATAAGTCTAGTTCATGGAGATTTAGAATTCTTCTATGACAGTGCAAGAATAACCGATCAAAAATTATTTCAAGGCGATATCAAAACTTTAAATACCGCAACTCAATATGTTTTAAAAAGCCATTTAATAGATATGAAAGACATGTCTACAATGCAAGTTTCAAGATAGAACAAAATCTATCTTTTTTCTTTACAAAGTGATAATAAATATGTAAAATATTAAAAGAAATGAGTGATACTATGAATTTACCAAACTTAAATGATGCTAAAAAAAGAACTAAAGAAACAATAGAAACAATCTATTTAGCTAATGAAGAAAACAATAACTTATACCAAGGTAAAAAATATTTCTTAAGAACCTATGGTTGCCAAATGAATGTCCATGATTCCGAAGAAATTAAATATATCTTAGAAAACCTAGGTTATACTGAAACCGACGAATTAGAAAGTAGTGATATTGTCGTTTTAAATACCTGTGCTATTAGAGAAAATGCCCATGATAAAGTCTTCGGCTACTTAGGAAGATGTAAACACCTAAAGAACACTAAGAAAGATTTAATTGTATGTATCGGTGGTTGTATGGCTCAAGAAGAAGTAGTCGTAAACGAAATTAGAACTAAACACCCATATGTTGATATAATATTCGGAACCCATAATATCTATGAACTAGCAAGCATGATTAAAGAACATCAAAATAGTCAAAACATCAAAGTATATTCTGAAGAAGGAAAAATAATCGAAAACGTTAAATATAAAAGAGATTCTAAAATTAATGCTTGGGTAAATATTATGTATGGCTGTGATAAATTCTGTACTTATTGCATCGTTCCTTATACTAGAGGACGTCAAAGAAGTAGAGCCTCTAAAAGTATAATCGAAGAAGTAGAAAAACTAGTCAAAGAAGGCTACCAAGAAGTAACTTTACTAGGTCAAAACGTCAATGCCTATGGTAAAGACTTAGAAAACGAAGTAAGCTTTGCTAAACTACTAGAAATGGTTAGCGATACTAAAATACTTCGTGTTAGATTTGTAACATCCCATCCTTGGGACTTCACTGACGAAATGATAGACATAATAGCTAAAAGAGACAACATCATGCCTTACATCCACTTACCATTACAATCCGGTTCTTCAAGAATACTAAAACTAATGGGTAGACGCTACACTAAAGAAGAATATCTAACTTTATTTGATAAAATGAAAGAAAGAATACCTAATGTTGCTATTTCAACAGATATAATAGTTGGCTTCCCTGGTGAAACCGAAACCGACTTTAAAGAAACCTTAGAAGTAGTTAACCATTGTAAATATGATGGTGCCTATACATTTATTTTCTCCCCACGAGTAGGAACACCTGCTGCTAAAATGGAAGATAACACCCCATTAAAAGAAAAAGAACAAAGACTCCATGAATTAAACCAACTAGTAAATAAATACTCTTTAGAAAATAATGAAAAACTATTAAACAAAGTAGTACCTGTCTTAATCCAGGGCATAAGCGAAAAAGATAATACTAAATTATGTGGTTACACTGACACCATGAAACTAGTTAACGTTGAAGGAACTAAAGATTTAATTGGTAAAATAGTTAATGTTAAAATAACTGAAGCTAAAAGTTTTAGTTTAGATGGTATTGCTATCTAAACTTTTTCTTTATCTAACCTTAAAAATATACTATAATTAATATAGTAAAGGTAAGGGTAATATGAATAAAAAAGGTTTTACATTAGTTGAATTATTAGCGGTCTTAGTTATTATGGGTATCATTATGACTATTGCTGTACCAAGTGTCTTTAAAATATCTTCTAATATGAAAGTAAGATATTTTTGTGAGAAGGTTAGTGATATCGAAAAAGCTGCCTTACAATACGCCCAAGATAACTATGGTGACCAAGTCCAAGAAGGCGAAGAAGAAACAATTTTAAAAGATAATTTGCCACTTTATAAATTAATCGATGGTAGTTATCTAAATAAAGATAATGAATCATGTGATATAACGAAATTTGATAGTACTTCAGATTGTATAAAAGATCCTCGTGATAACAGAAGCATGGATCGTGATAAATTCCAAGTATATACTAAAAATAAAAGAATATATGTAAGATATTTATATAATCCAGATGATGCGAATAATAGAGTATGCGGTAATGATACCATCTATAACTTAAATAAATATAATCCCGATGGTTCCCCAATTACTGGTGATATAAAATTTGACGTTAATGCCCTAGTAGATGGTGCCTATGAATATTCTAACTTGCCATTTACTTTCGATTTATATTTTGATGATGAATTAGTAGCGAGTGCTCAAACTGACTACGGTAGAGAAAACATTCCTTACGGAACTAAATATCGTATTACTAATATTAAAGGAAGAAATCGTACCGGTACTAAGTATGAATGTGATGGAAAAGCATCTCCTAATGGTAATCCCCTTCGAGGTTTTGTGACTTCATCAACTAGTATTTATGTTGTTTGTAAGAGTGCTGGAGCTGCTACAGAAACTCCTGATAATGGTAATACTGGTGGAACAGGTGGCTCAACATCTGGTGGGACAACAACAAACCCAGATACTGGTGGTTCTTCAGGTTCTGACTCTGGTAACACTGGCTCTGGATCTAATACTGGATCTGGTTCTGGTAACACTGGTTCGGGATCATCTTCTGGATCCGGCTCAGGTTCAACAACAACCCCTGGTTCTGGAACAACCACAACACCATCAAGTCCAGCCAATACTTTAATCGATAAAATAAACGCTGCTTATACTAAAGATTCCAGTGACTTTGCCACCGACGATCCTGATGGTAACCTAAGATATGTCGGAGCTAGTCCAAATAATTATGTCTTCTTCAACTGCAGCAACTATTCTAATCAAACTGCTGCCAACTGTGAAAAATGGCGTATAATAGGCATATTTAAAAATATAACAAAATTCGATGGCACCAAAGAAGACTTAGTCAAAATAATAAGAGATGATACCATCGGTGGTTATTCTTACGACTCATCAGAAAGTAATCAAAATAATGGCTTAGGATATAACGACTGGTCTAGTGCTGATTTAATGAAACTATTAAACAAAGGGTATTCATCATTAAGTACTAATAATTCTTTATACTACAATGCTTCTAAAGGTAATTGCTATAATAATGCTAACAATGCCACCACCAGCTGTGATTTTACAACCACTGGCTTAAAAAATGCTGCTACAAGAAATGCTTTTGAAACAGTAATGTGGAATATTGGCGGTATGCCATACAATATTGCTAATAAAGCTACCGCTAAGAACTGGTATCTATATGAAAGAGCAGACTCATCTTATAGTGGTAACCAAACTATTTGGAAAGGCCAAATTGCCCTTATGTACCCAAGTGATTTCGGCTATTCAACTAAAGGAAGCTCAACCATTTTAAGAAGTGTCTGCCTAGAAAATGAATATGCATGGAGTAGCGATAACTATAAAGATTGTCGTTTAAATAGTTACTTATTTAAAAGTCGTTATAATCAGTCATCTTTAGGAATTTCATCTTCTTGGAATAGTTATTTCTATGGTATTGGTTATGGTGGCGCCGTAGGACTAGGTATGGCTAAAAATGCCGATAGCGTAAGACCAACTGGCTACTTAAGATCGGATATTAAAGTTAATACAACTACTGGAGATGGTTCAAGTATCAATCCATATCGCTTAAATTTAAGTTAGAAAGGAATAAAAAATGAATAAAAAAGGATTTACATTAGTTGAATTAATGGCTGTAATAGTAATACTAGGTGTTTTAATGGGAGTTGCCGTACCTAATGCTTTAGGTATCTATAAAAATATGAAAATAAAATACTTTTGTGAAAAGGTCAGTACCATTGAACAAGCCGCAACACTATATGGTCAAGATAAATATGGTGAAGAAGTAACAACTAACTCTAATGAAATATCTTTAGCTAAAGTATCAGTCTTAGATTTAGTCAAAGCGGGTTATGTTAAGAAAGATGATGATAACTGCCAAACATCATCTAGTACTTCTAACTGTGTTAAAGACCCTAGAGATGATTCTTCTCTAGATCGTACAAAAGTAGAAATCTATACTAAGAGTAGAAGAATCTATGCTAGATATATTTATACCAATACCGACGCTACTGATAAAGTATGTGGTGATAAAGTCTATAAAACTAGCTAAATCTATAGTATAATATCTACTTAATAAATAATGTTTATATAAATTTGCTAAATAAATCAAAATATGATAAAATAAAAAAACTTGAAAAAGAGGGTGAAAAACATGAAAAAATGTGTATGTTTAATTGGCCGACCTAACGTTGGAAAATCAACTATCTTTAATCGCCTTATAGGTGAATCTAAATCTATTATTATGGATACTCCTGGAGTTACTAGAGATAGAATCTATGGTACCGTAAATTATAATGACCATAACTTCTTACTTGTTGATACAGGTGGTATTGACCTTGGAGAAGGGGACTTTAATAAAGATATTAGAATGCAAGGGGAACTTGCTATTGATGAAGCTGATTTAATTATTTTTGTTGTTGATGGTAGAACAGAATTAAATCAAAACGACTACCTTATTAGAGATATTTTAATGAAATCTGGTAAGAAAGTAATCGTTGCTGCTAATAAATTAGATAATAAAGAAATGCAAGAAAGCTTAATCTATAACTTCTATGAACTAGGATTTGAAACTATTATCCCTGTTAGTGCGGCTCATAACTCTGGCTTTAATGAGTTATTAGATGAAATTGTTAAAGATATGGGTGAATCTCCTGAAGTAGTTGATAATACTCTAAAATTTTGTATTATTGGTCGCCCTAACGTTGGCAAGAGTAGTTTAATTAATGCTATTTTAAACGAAAATCGCGCTATTGTATCTAATGTTGCTGGTACAACTAGAGACGCTATTGATAGTAAATTTCGTTATAATGGTGAAGAGTATACTGTAATTGATACTTCAGGTATGCGTAAAAAAGGTCGTATCTATGAATCAGTAGAAAAGTATAGCTTAGTAAGAAGTTTAAGAGCCATTGACCGCAGTGATGTTTGTTGTGTAGTTATATCAGCCGAAGAAGGTATTATTGAACATGATAAACATATCGTCTCTTATGCTCTAGAAGCTGGTAAAGCCATTGTATTAGTTGTTAATAAATGGGATACTATAAGCGATCCTAATACGGAACTAAAAAAATGGAAAACACTAATTGCTAACGAATTCCAATTCATTCCATTCGTTACTCCCGTATTCTTAAGTGCCTTAACTAAAAAACGTGTAAATACTTTAATGCCTGAAATTATTAAGGCTTATACTAATGCGACAAGAGAAATTAAAACTAACGTCTTAAATGATGTTATAACTGAAGCCGTAGGGCTACATGAACCACCTTCATATAAAGGTAGAAGACTAAAGATATACTTCGTTAGTCAAACTGGTTTTCAACCTCCTAAATTTACTTTCCAAGTTAATGATAAAGGCTTAGTACATTTCAGTTATCAAAGATACTTAGAAAATAAGATTAGAGAAGCCTTTGATTTAACTGGAACTCCTATTGTCTTCCAATTTAAAAATCGTGGTGAAGATGATTAATATTTAGAACTCTTATAATGGGGTTCTTTTTTAGTTATAAGAGCCCAAAAATTTTCACTTCATTTCGCAAAAACGAAAAAAAATGCTTTTTGCGAAATGAAAATATAAAAAGCCATATTGATTTACTTAATTTTAAATTTATTAAGGCATAGTAATAGTAGACTTTTGGGTATTGGCAAAATGTT
>HF998210.1 GCA_000433255.1 Coprobacillus sp. CAG:605
AAGATTTTTGATTTGGTTTAATTTGATAGTTATCAGTAGAACCCGAGGCTTCAAACTTACCTACCCAAATACCAGGTAATTCCGTATTACCAAATGTGAATGCGAGATGAGTTAACCATTCACCATTTTTAGTACCAGTAGATTTTGAATCACTAGCCTTTTCAAACTCTATTTCAATGGCTTGTTCACTAGCTGTACCATTTTCGGCATTAAATAACTTATATCGATATCTTGGTATCCAAACATACATCTGTAAAATTTCGTCCATAGAAATAGTTTGACCAATAACATCATCTTTTAAAGACATATCATTATTAAAATACTTAGATTTTATAGTAGAATCACTACAATTAACTAATACTGCATTGGCCCACTCATGGTCTTTATAGTTATACCAACGTTTAGTAGTGTCTGCTACCAAAACATTACCTGATTCATCATACTTAATCGGAATTAAACCTTGATATAAGGTAGGAGTTGCGGCGATTGTATTATCATTGTACTTAGTTAAATCATTAGATAATGTCGTAATAACAGTAATCTTACCTTCCCAACTATTATCTGCACCCATAGTATTATTAATATCATCTAAGGTAGTATCTTTATCTAACCATACTCTTAAATCATAAGAAATAGATGACTCAACTGCTAAGGTACCAGATAATAACTTGCGAGAATCGGTAGCGTCATCTATTACTTTAGTAGCAGTAACATAGTTAGATAAAAGGTCAGAATCTTTAGTGCCTATTTTAACACGAAGATTTTTTAATTTTAAGGTACTAGAGATTGTTTCTAAGTTTATTTGATAGTTAGCATCATAAGAACAAGTATTTTTGATAGTAAAAGTAAAGGGTGTTAGAACCTCGCCTTGGGAATCATCAATAGGATAAGTATCTTCTAACTTAATGGCACTGGAGTTTTCGGTAAATGTTGTATTAAAGCAGCTAGTTTTAGCAATATTAGAGCCTTCTTGTTTATTAGTGTTAAGCCAGTAAGCATAGCTTATTCCCACAAAGATAGATATAATTAGTAAGGTTGTTATGATACCTAATATTACTTTTTTATTTTGCATAATAGTCTTCCTTTTCTTTATTTTTATATTATTATATTTTAAATGAACTAATAGTTCACATTATAAACTTTAAAAAAATATCTGTTTAAGATACATAATAGATATGCCTATGTTATCTTAGGATAATGTTAATAATATCGTATTTTTGCATATCTATTATAAATTGATTATACAACACTTATGTTGTACATAGGAATCAAATTTATCTAAACGGTTATATCATACTCTAAAAAGTATAAAAATAATGTCAAAAAAAGAGACAAGCTTAACTTATCTCACATAATATAAATCAATGAATGCTTGTAAGGTTTCTTTATCGGTTGCGCCATTAAAGACATGGGTTACTTTTCCCTGGTCAATAATGAATGTGGTTGGAGTTCCTTCAAAATAGATATAGTTTTGTAAAGATTTAGATTCGTTTAAAGTTAGATTAGTAAGGTTAAGGGTGTATGCTACGACATCCATTTCTTCTAAAGCTTTAGTAGCTTCCGGAAGATACTCTTCACAATAAGAACAATTATCTTTTTTAACAATCAAAATACTTCTTTTCGTAGTTTGAAAGAGTTTTTTCATAGTTTTAAAATCGATATCATTTAAAGTACCACTAACATCAGGTAAAGTATCTAGGGTTATTTCTTCATTAGGACTTGGTTGTTCTAACTTATCAATATAAGCTGTACTTGGAGTAACTACATCAAACTCGGCTTTAACATTCATTTCATCTTTTTTATAATGTTTTACCATGTAGTTAAGGCCAAGGCCTAGAAAGACAAACATAGCAATAACTAAGGCCGCAATAATTATTTTTCGAATATTAGACATTTAGACACTCTCTTTCTTTAAGGATTTAAAGACTTTTTTCCATAAATCTTTACTTGAATAATTTAAGATACCTACTTTGTAGACTCTTATGCCGTATTTAAATAGTAAGTAACAAATAAATAGCAATAATATACAACTGATACCTAAATCAATTAGGGTTGTTTGACCTAGGATATATGTTATAGGACAAACTAGTACGGAGATAAAGGGAATGTACCCTACTATTCTAATGAATAATGAGCCTTGGAAAAATGAGGCCATAATGCCAATATAGTATCCGGCCATAAGCAAGAACATTAAAGGAGATTGTAGTTGTTGGAAGTCTTCAATGGATGTAGTCATAGATGCTAGGATGCCAGCAAGAAGAGCGTAAGCTAGGAAACTACCAACGATTAGAACTAAGAAGAATGGTAAGCCCTTAAGTAGTGAATTAATAATACCACTAGTTTTAAGTATTTCTAACATTTGAGAGATATCTAAACCAACGGATGTAGTAGTATCTAAAGATAAGCCAGACCCAAAAATCATTCTAACGCCAAAGGCGATTAAACCATATAAGAAGATTAAAAGGGTTTGAGCTAGAACAAAGGTGATTGAAGCAACAATTTTAGTGGCAAAGTGAACTTTAGGAGAGACATTAGATATGATTATTTCCATACTCTTGGTAGTTTTTTCATCGTTAATTTCGGCTCCTATCATTTGAACTAATAAAACGATTAGAATAAAGAATGGAATTAGGAAAACCATTAAGACACCAGCCGACATAAGGTCTTTGGCATCACCTGTACCGGTTGCTTTCGTATTAGTTAGTTCTTTAGAGATATTAATACTAGATAAAGACTTTTCTAGGACTTCGGTATCAATGCCACTAGTTTCTAAGGCAATAGCCTGTTTTGTGGAGTTTAGGCTCGTGGTAATTAGAGTATCGGTTAAGGTACCTAGGGAATCATAAGTAGTTATTTTAGCATCCATTATATTATCGGTATTAGGAGTTATCTCTATAACAATGTTATCTTCGTCACTACTTAGTTCACTTTTCTTACTTTCTAAGTCAGTAGAAGTACTTAGTTTAGTAACTTCGAACTTAGAAAGACTAGTAAAGTTCTTAGAAGATTCATTAAAGTTAGCATTAAATAAATCATATACTCCTAAAGTATCATAGACATAGACTTTTCTTGGCTTTTCAAAGTCGCCACCAAAGGCATTAATTATCGAATCAATATTAAATAAGGCTACCATTAAGATTAGTAAGATAGCATTAACTATTTTAAACCATTTAGTATCCATTTTCTTTTTAATACTTTGTTTGATTAAGAATTTAGCTTTATTTTTCATATGCTTCACCTACTTTTTCGATAAATATTTCGTTTAATGTTGCGTCTTCGACATCAAACTTAGTGATGTTTTGGCAGGTTGTGATGTACTTAAAGACATTTTGGGCTTTGTCATCGGATGCGATTTGGACGATTATTTCTTCAGGGTTAGAAGTTACTTTTAAGACTCCGTCTATTTGTTCTAAGGCTTTGGTATCGACATCTCCTATAATATGGATGTTTTTCTTACGATATTGTTTTTTGATATCTTTAAGGTAACCTTGTAAAACAGGTTTGCCATGGACTAAGATAACAAGTTTTTCACAGAATAGTTCAACATGTTCCATACGATGTGACGAGAATATTATTGAAGTGCCTTTCTTTTTTAAGTCCAAGATAACGTCCATAAATAGTTGAACGTTAATGGGGTCTAGGCCACTAAAGGGTTCGTCTAAGATAAGAAGTTTAGGGTCATTGATTATAGCTGTTATGAATTGGACTTTTTGTTGATTTCCTTTACTTAGTTCTTTTAGTTTACGATTTTTATATTCTTTGATATTGAAACGTTCTAAGAGTTCGTCTAGTTTTTTTTCGATGGTGCTCTCGCTCATCCCTTTTAAGACACCATAATAGATGGCTTGTTCTAAGACCGTGAGTTTAAGTAAGAGACTGCGCTCTTCAGTTAGAAAGCCAATTTTATCAGTTTGGGTATAGTCAATTGGTTTACCATCTAGAGTTATGGTACCACTGGTTTTATCTAATAGACCAATAATCATTCTAAAAGTCGTTGTTTTTCCCGCGCCATTTACTCCTAGTAGGCCGAATATTTCGCCGTCTTTTACTTCAAAGGATAAGTTATCGACTGCTAGGAAGTCACCATAGTATTTTGTTACATTTTCTACTTTTAACATTTTTATTTCCTCCAAGGGTATTATATCTTAGTTTGGAAGTTTTTCCTACTCTTTTTTGGAAGTTTGGTAAAAATTAACATTGTAATTATTTAATGATTTGATATAATATATTTGTTCGTATAAGGAGGCAGATATGGAACGACATGTATTATGTATTGATTTAAAAAGTTTTTTTGCGTCAGTAGAATGCGTGGAAAGACATATTGACCCTTTTAAAGTTAATTTAGTGGTAGCTAATCCTAATCAAGGTAATGGGGCGATCACGCTTGCAATTACCCCGCATTTAAAAAGTTTGGGTATTAAGTCAAGAACGAGACTTTATGAGATACCAAAGAATATAAAGTATGTTATTGTGCCACCTCGAATGAGTCTTTATATCAAGAAAAGTAAGGAGGTTGTGGGTATTTATTTAGATTTTGTAGCCGAAGAAGATTTGCATATTTATTCAATTGATGAGTGTTTTTTAGATGTAACGCATTATTTGAAGATGTATAAAATGACAGATTATGAGTTAGCGCAGAAGATATTAAAAACGATTGAAGAGAAAACTGGTTTGACGGCGACTTGTGGGATTGGTTCGAATATGCTTTTAGCTAAGCTTTCTATGGATATTGAAGCGAAGAAATATAAAAATGGTATTGCTAAGTGGACAATGGATGATGTGCCAAGTAAGCTCTGGCCGATTAGACCATTATCTAAGATGTGGTCGATTGGGCCTAGAATGGAAAAGAAACTTAATACTATGGGGATGGTAACAGTTGGTGATATTGCTAATCATGATAAGAATGATTTAAAAAAGAAGTTTGGCGTTATTGGCGAAGAATTATGGAACCATGCGAATGGCATTGATTTGTCAGTAATTAGTGATTGGAAGGTTACACCGAAGAATTCGAGCTACTCCCACTCTCAAGTTTTATTTAAAGATTATTATGGGGAGAATATTAAGTTGATTATTGAAGAAATGATTGATGTCGTATGTCAAAGACTTAGAAAAAATCATAAACAAGCAGGTTTAATTGGACTAGGAATTGGGTATTCTAAAGCTATAGGGGGAGGTTTTTTCCATAGTATAAAAGTTAATCCAACTGATTCGAATGTTGAATTTTTGAAGGTTGCTCTTAATATGTTTGACAGGTACTACGAAGAAAAGCCAATTAGAAAAGTGAGTGTAAGTGCGGGTAATTTGATTAATAAAGAGACGGAACAACTTAGTTTATTTGAATCTTTAGAAGAAAAAGAGAACGAGTTTAAAGCAAATGAAGCGATTGACGAAATCAAGAATAAGTTTGGAAAAAATAGTATTGTTAAGGCTTCTAGCTTGTTAGACTACTCTACTGCTATGGAAAGAAATAAGAAGATTGGAGGTCATAATGCCTGAAATTCATGATAGAGGAATGATTAAATGGCAACCGTTTGATTCTTTGTTGTCAACGAAGAAAGTGGCAAAGGAGATTATAAATGAAAAAAGCAAAGTAGCAATGCCTACTCTATCCGAAGACCAGTTATTAAATATCGAAGAAAAGGTTTTAGAAGCTTATTATAATGGGGAAACTATAAGATTAGTTTATTACCGGAAAGGTACTTATTATACTAAGACTTCACTAATAAAATATATTGATAAATATAAGAAACAACTCATTTTAAACGACGGAAGTATCCTCTATTTTAAACAAATTGTGAAAATTGAACAAATTTAGTTAATTTAGGCTTGCCAAAGGCCAATATTTATGATAAGATTAATTTGTTCAGCAAATGGGGGACTAGCTCAGTTGGCTAGAGCACCTGCCCTGCACGCAGGGGGTCGCGGGTTCGAGTCCCACGTCCTCCACCAGTTGATTATTAACGACTTCTTGGAAGTCGTTTTTATATTATATTTTGAAGTCACTTGAGAAAGTGGCTTTTTTAATAAACTAAAAAACTCTCACTTAAAGTGAGAATCTTTTTTAAAATAAACTTAATTGGTTAGTTTCACTCATACCATTTAAAACACCTAGGCTACGTAGTTTTTCAATAGTGGTACTACTTACCTTGCCTCGTTGTTGCAAGTCTTCGATACTGATGAATGGTTGTTTAGTTCGTTCTTCAATTATTTTAGAAGCAACACTGTCACCTAGACCATCAAGAGTTCTAAAAGGACAAATTAAAGTTTTACGGTCTTCTGATAAAACAAAATTTTTACCATCGGATTTTTCAATGTCAATATTGCCAAATTTAAATCCCCTAGCAGTAGCTTCTAAACTTAGTTTTAAAGTTTCTAAGACACTTGATTCTTTATTAGAAGCATCATAACCTTTAGATTGAATTTCAAGCATCTTTTTCTTAATGGCATCATAGCCAGCAATCATTGTTTCGAGGTCGAAATCATCAAATCTTGTGGAGAAATATGTTGCATAATATACTTCAGGCATATGAACTTTGTACCAAGCAATTCTGAAGGCACTGGTTACATAAGCCGCAGCATGGGCTTTAGGGAACATGTATTTAATTTTGCCACAGGAATCGATAAACCATTCTTCGATACCAGCTTCTTTCATAGTTTTTTTATGCTCTTCCCAAGTTTTAGGGTCTTTGCTGGCTCTTCCCTTACGAACGAATTCCATGATTTTGAAGGCTTTGATTGGTTCAAGACCATGATACATTAAGTAGACCATGATATCATCACGACATCCGATTACTTCTTTAAAGGGAACGATGTTGTTTTTGATTAATTCTTGGGCGTTGCCAAGCCATACGTCAGTACCATGAGACAAACCAGAAATTTTAATAAGTTCGGCAAAGGTTGTTGGTTTAGTATCCGATAACATGCCAATAGTAAATGGGGTTCCGAATTCTGGGATACCCAAAGTTCCGGTTGGACAATTTATTTGTTCAGCTGTTACACCAAGAGGTTTTGGACTTAGGAAGATACCCATGGTAGCTTTATCGTCTAGGGGTACGGTAGTAACATCCATACCGGTCATATCTTGAATCATTCTTAACTGAGTTGGGTCGGTATGACCTAGAATATCTAGTTTTAAAACATCATCTTGGATACTATGGTAATCAAAGTGCGTGGTACGCCATGAAGCACTGGGGTCTTCAGCCGGATATTGGAATGGTGTGAAATCAAAGACATCCATGTATTCGGGAATAACTACTATTCCTCCAGGGTGTTGACCGGTAGTTCGTTTAACACCAGTACAACCAATTGCTAAACGCTCAACCTCACTATTACGCATGATTATGTTATAGTCTTCGCAATATTTTTTTACATAACCGAAAGCGGTTTTTTCGGCAACGGTACCAATTGTTCCAGCACGATAAACGTTATCTGGTCCGAATAGGACTTTGGTATATTCATGGGTTGCCGCTTGGTTTAAATCGGAGAAATTTAAGTCGATATCGGGTACTTTATCACCATTAAAACCTAAGAAAGTGGCAAATGGCATGTCTTGACCATCTTTAATCATATTAGTACCACATTTAGGGCATTTTTTATCTGGTAAATCAAAACCACTTGAATAAGTAGCACCTAAAGGGTTACCCTCTTCATCATCGAAAATACTATTTTGACAGTTAGGACAACGATAATGGGCTGGAAGAGGATTAACTTCAGTTATACCCATCATGGTAGCAACAAATGAAGAGCCAACACTACCACGGGAACCTACTAAGAAACCATCGTCATTAGATTTTTTTACTAATTTTTGAGCGATTAAGTAAATAACGTCATAATGGGCACCAATGATACCTTTTAATTCTGAGTCTACCCTATCTTGAACGATTTGAGGTAATGGGTCGCCATACCAAGCCCGAGCTTTAGTACGAACCATATCTTCCGTAATTTTAGCACTATCTTTAATAGTTGGAGCAAATGGTCTTCCCCCAGTATCAATTATGACTTCTAAAATATCTACCATATCAAGAATTTTGTTAGTGTTTTCAACTACAATCTCATACGCTAAGTCTTTATCTAAGAAGTTAAAGGCATCAAGCATTTCTTGAGTAGTCATAAAACGCATATCAGGTACATCAATACCTTGACGGTTTAAAGGATGAAGTTTACCATTAGCCTTTTGTCTAACGATTATTTCACGATAGATGCGATCTTCACTCATTAAGTTATGAACATCGCCTGTAGCCACTACTAATTTTCCAGCTTCTTTAGCAACTCGAATAATTCTTTTAATATGGTTTTGGAGTTCTAGTTCATTTCTAAAACCACTTGATTCCATTTGAAGTAAATGACTCATAGCACTTATAGGTTGAACTTCAATGTAATCATAAAATTGCATCATGTTAGCTAGTTCTTCATCATCTTTAGTTTTAGCAGCTTCAAATATTTCACCGTTAATACAACCACTACCGAATAAAATACCTTCATGATATTTGATAAGTTCTTTTCTTGGTACTTTAGGCTGGTCGTTACGATATAAGAATTTAGTATTAGCATCACTTATAATACGGAACATGTTTTTAAGTCCAGTTTTAGTCTGAGCAATTAAGTTCATATGGAAAGGTACTGAGAATTTAACAAGTTGTTCGGAATCTACGGAATCGTAAATATCTTGAGTTGTTTCGATGTTACGGTCGTATAAAACTTTGCACATGTTATAGAAACATTTAGCGGTTCCTTCGGCATCGTAATCTCCTCTATGGTGTTCGTCTTCGTTCCAAGGAACATTTAATTTTCTTACTAAGGTTGATAGTTTATGGTTACTCCATTCTGGATATAGCATACGAGCAACACTCATGGTATCAACTACAGTATAGTCAAAATTACCAAGATTATATTTTTTGCAAGCAGCGGTCATGAAGCCAATATCGAATTTAGCATTATGCGCAACTAGAGGGTCATCCCCTGCCCATTCAAGGAATCTTCTGGTCGCATTTTCTTCGGTATCTTTGTCTTTTAACATATCATCAGTGATATTAGTTAATTCAACAATTTTACGAGGTAATGGACGAAAAGGATTGATTAGTTCGTCGAAACGGTCTAAGATTTCACCATTTTTAATTTTAACGGCACCAATTTCAATCATTTGGTCATGGCCAAAGTAGAATCCTGTTGTTTCGGTATCGAAGACAACGAATTCGTTATTCATTAAGTCATAGTTTTTATCCGGAGTAACGTTAAAGACAACATCAACGTCATCATTTACAACGTTTAACTCAGTACCATATAAGCCTTTGAATTTATCTTTATCTTCTTTGCCTTTATTGAATTTAGTAATATTTTCAAAGGCAATGGGAAACGCTTGGCAACCATTGTGGTCGGTAATTGCAACGCCTCGGTGGCCTAATTTGATAGCAAAATCAACTAAGTCACAAGTATGTTTACCTAAGTCTAGACCAACCACGGAGTCCATTTGGCTCATCATGGTATGAGCATGAAGCTCTACTCTTTTTACAGGAGCATCATCGACAGGAGGTGTATCTTTAGATTTAATTTTTTCCATGTTTCTAATGCCTAAAACTATTTCTTTAGCAAAGTTATCGAATTCAACGTTACCATGTATACGATACCAAGAGCCACTTTTTAAGTTAGACATAACATTAACAAATTCATCATGGTCTCTTTTGAAAATCTTAGCTAGAAGGCTGTTGGTTTTATCGCTTATTTTAATGGTTGCAATATTAATGGTTTCTTTTTCTAAGGTTGTGATTTCACCAAAGATATAGGCCTCAACGATAATGTTTTTAACATCACTGACGATATCGTCGATTTTAGTTAGTTCACCATCAATGTGTTTACCGATAAAGACGGGATTTTCTTCTTTTACAACAGCAGGTTTATTGGCTTCGTGAGCTTCGATTATTTCTTGTTTAATCATAGCGTTTTGTTCAGCATTAAAAGATGTGGTAATGTTTAAATCATTAAAGCCTAAGATTTGAAGATTGCGAACTAGACTTCTAGCATTTTCATTGATTATTTCTTCTTCAACTTTACTGTTAACATCAATAATTAGGATATCTTCATCTAAAGTTATTTTTGTTTCTTTTAAACCAATTAATGAAGGCTTTTTTTCAATAAATCTTTGAAAGATATAATTAAAAGCAGTAGTAATATCTTCACTAGTTATATTGTCATATTTGATATGAACGTTACATTTAGCTTTATGATTAATGCCCGTTTTCGCTTTAGAAATAATATTTTCCATTATTTCTGGTGCTATTGGGGTTGAATTTTCTAAATAAACATCAAATTCTTCTTTAATTTTATTAAGAATAACTTTAGTTATATTCATATTTTCTAATTCTTCTTGATAGTCAACATCAATACTAGCTAAAAATCTTTTTAATTCATCCATTATACTCCCACCTTTTCTATATTTAATATATTTATTTGGTATTTATCAAGTCGTTTTTCAACAATACCACTTATTAAAACTAAGTCTTGATTTTTAATATTATTAATTAATTTTATTTGTTTAGGAAACAAGGTAAAATCAATGATCCCGGTTTCATCTTGACCAGTAAGGAATGCCATATCTTCATTCTTTTTAGTTTTAATTTTTTTAATATTAGTAATTAAGACAACTGTTTTGATATGTTTATTAAAGTATTCTTTGACATGATTAATTTTCATGATATCTTTGGAGTTATATCTACTAGCTGGGTGGTTTGTTAGATAGAATCCATAAGAATTTAGTTCACTTTTCATTAAGTCTTCTATAGGATACTCATCATATAGTTCGACGATTGGTTTTTCAACTAAAGAGTCATCTAAGTCAGCCATTAGTTCACTGTAACCGATGGCACGTTCGATGTTATTTTTTAAAGTTTGATGATTTAAGTTAAAACTTTGGAAAGCATCACCATCGATTAGGGACTCTAAAACTCTTTTATTAACGCTTTTACCATGATTTCTCAAAACAAAATCAAAGAAGTCTTTATACAACCCGTTTTTTTCTCTCTCATCTATTATATCATTAACGGCGTTAATGCCAACATTTTTTATTGTGGAAAGTGGTAATCTTAGTTTGTTATTACCTATTTTATAAGTTTTCAAACTTAAATTAACGTCTGGTTTTAAGATATAAATATTTTCTTTTTTGGCTTCATCTAAGTACTTTTTAGTATCGGTCTCACTATTAATACTCATATTTAAAAGATTAGCAATGAATATTAATGGGTAATGAACTTTAAGATAAGCCATTTGGTATCCAACTAAGGCATAAGATACTGAGTGAGCTTTGTTAAAGCCATAGTTAGCAAATTTTAATATTAATTCATAAACGTTTAAAGTGGTTTCTTTACTATAGCCATTAGCAACCGATTGGGTTAGAAAATGTTCTTCTTCTTTTTTTATTATTTCTAGTTTTTTCTTACTCATAGCACGTCTAATGTTATCCGCTTCAGCAAAGGTAAACCCAGCCATTTTAACTAAGATTTGCATTATTTGTTCTTGATAAACAATGATACCATAAGTATCTTTTAAAATTGGCTCTAGTGAGTCATCCGGATAAATAACTTTTATTCTTTTCTCTTTACGAGCGATAAAGTTATCAATATTATCCATTGGTCCAGGACGGAAAAGAGCCACGGCAGCAACTAGGTCATTAAAGCTTTGAGGTTTCAATTTTTTTAAGAAGGCTTTCATTCCATTTGATTCATATTGGAATATGCCATTTGTATCGGCATTACAAAAAAGTTTAAAGACAGCATTATCATTTAAATTTATTTTATTAATGTCAAAGTCAGGTCCAATTAGTTTAGTCGCATTATGTATTACCGTAAGGTTAGATATTGCTAAGAAGTCCATTTTTAAGAAACCAAGTTCTTCTAAGTAAGAACCAGTAATTCCCGTATTTATGACATCACCATTATAAAGAATAGGAATTACATCATCTAGATTAACACTAGAGATAACTACTCCGGCCGCATGAGTCGATGTATGGCGTTTTAAGCCTTCTAATTTCATAGCAATCTTATAAATGTTTTTAAGTTCGTTACTACTCTTTAACATTTCAATTATTTTTTTATTTTTCAAATTATCTTTTAAAGTTATTTTAGAATCAATATTTTTAGTAAATGACTCAATTAAAAATTGATTGCCATTTAGAGACTTACTTACATCTTTTAAGACTTGTTTACTAGCAAGAGTTCCATAGGTCATGATAGGAGCAACTTTTAGAGGGCCATATTTTTTTCTAACATAATCAACAACTTCTTCTCTTTTGACATCTTCAAAGTCAACATCAATATCCGGCATAGTAACACGATCTGGGTTTAAGAAACGCTCAAATAATAAATCATACTTTAAAGGATCAATATTAGTTATCCCAATGGTGTAACTTACTAAAGAACCTGCAGCTGAGCCTCTTCCAGGGCCAACCATGATGTCATTATTTTTAGCATATTTTACATAATCATAAACAATTAGAAAGTAGTCGGTAAACCCCATATTATTGATAACTGATAGTTCGTATTCTAAACGGCTTAAATACCTTTGAGAAACGTTGCCATTTAGTCTTTTTGCTAAGCCTTTATAGCAAAGATTTTTTAAGAATAATTTACTATCTTTAGTACTATCAAATACAGGAATATATTTCTTCGTTTTATCAATTTTCAAGTCTATATCTTTAATAAATTTTAGGATTGTTTGCTCATCATCTAATGTAACATCAGTTAAATAATAGTTATAATTGCTTTTTTGGTATTCTTCCTGTTTTATTTTAGCTAAGTATGGCAAGTACTTACTATCTTCTTCTGTTAAAGCTTTGATCTCATTAATAAAAACAATATTAGGAGTTATTACTAAGCTGTTTCTTTTTTCAGTAATATTTTGGTAACTTAGATAAATTTCAGGAGTTTTATCTTTTAGTTTTTGATATAATTCAAGCGAAGAATAAGGTATGACTACTTTGATGTTAGTAAGATTGTTAAATAAATATTCTAATAAAAGTGTTCTTTGACTTATAATGGTATTTATTTTCAAAAGATTTTGATAACCTAAATAGTTTTTAGCATATAAATATACTGGCTTTTCATTAATTAAAACTTTTAAACCTACTATAGGCTTAATGTTAGCAGCAACACAGGTATCATAAAATTCAATTACGCCCCAAAGGTTATCGTCTAGGATTCCTAAAGTATTAATATTTTTGGGTGCAAAAAAAGATGGCAGTTCTTTTATTTTTATAAGACTAGACAATAATGAATAGTCGGTTTTAATTCCTAAGGGAATATACATTTTAACCACCACCTAACACTTGATTATTATATAATAATTAAGGCTTTTTTTAAAGTTATTTAGATTATTTTGTTTCAGGAAGTTCAATTCCTAAATGTTTATAAGATTTTTCAGTAGCAACACGCCCTCTTGGGGTTCTTTTAATAAATCCTTCTTGAAGTAAGAATGGCTCAACTACATCTTCAATAGTGGTAACTTCTTCACCAATTGAGGTAGCAATGGTTGAGGCACCTACTGGACCACCATTAAATTTCATAATAAGAGCATCTAAGTATTCAATATCAATACTATCTAGACCGTCATTATCTACTTTTAAACGACGTAGCGAGTCAGTTGTAAGTTCCATTGTTATTTCTTTAGAACCAGATACTAAAGCAAAATCACGTACTCGTTTAAATAGACGGTTGGCAATACGTGGGGTTTTACGGCTACGTTTTGCTAGTTCCATGGCAGCATCATCGGTTATAGGCATATTAAGAACACGACTAGTTCTCAAAACAATCTTTTTAAGTTCTTCATCGGTATAATAGTTTAATTTAGAAACAATACCAAATCTATCTCTTAAAGGGCTTGAAATATCACCAGCTCTAGTGGTTGCACCAACTAAAGTAAATGGTGGTAAGTCAATTTTAATATTTCTGGTGTTGCCATCTTGACCAACAACAATATCTAATTCAAAATCTTCCATAGCAGGATATAGGATTTCTTCAATATATCTTGGCATACGATGGATTTCATCAATAAATAAGACATCACCTGGTTCAAGAGTTGATAAAATAGCCGCTAAATCACCCGATTTTTCAATAGATGGACCACTGGCGGTTTTAATATTAACACCAAGTTCATTAGCAATTATATGAGCAAGGGTGGTTTTACCTAATCCGGGAGGTCCATATAATAAGACATGGTCTAATACTTCATCACGCATCATACAAGCTTTAATGAATACTCGTAAATTTTCTTTTATTTCACTTTGACCAACATATTCGTCTAAAGAACTAGGTCTTATGTTTTTATCAAATTCTTCTTCTTTTAAAGTTGGATTATAAATATCATTTTCCATTTTTTACCTTCTTTACTATTTCATATATTTCTTGCCATGTTTTAGCCTTTTTCAAAGGGCTATTTTGATTGTAATTAGTTTCGTATAAAATGGCTGGAACACCATAATATAGGCAGTCTTCTACTTGGTTTGGACTGTCATCAATAAAAAGATTAATATTTTCTTTTTGACATACTTGACCTTTCATACCAGAATTAACTATTAATTTGTGATATTTAAAGCCATTATCGTCTAGATACTTTTTAGTATCTTCATAGATATCGCTATATTTATTTGATTGGCGATAAGTTATAAATTCAATATAAATGCCTTCATCATACATTTTATTTATGTAATACTTAGCATCTTCTTTAATTTTAACAGTTAGAAAAATTTTATTTTTACGATAGTAATCAAAGAAGGCTTCATCATCAGCATCATCCCAATAAAAGATATCGGTAAAATAATAGGCATCAGCATTTTTTAGACCTCTACCCTCTTTATAAAGTCTATCATATTCTAAGCCGCATTCAATAATGGTTGTGGTGGTATTTATGATTGTGTCATCAATATCTATTCCTATGCGCATTTTTACCTACTTAATAATAGTTTTAGAGCTTCTTTAACTTGGTCTTCTAGACCTTTAGTAGCATCAACTTGAGGCAAAATCTTTTTAATATCAGCTTTTTTATAGCCAAGAGATTCTAGGACACTTACAAGTTCATCTAAATCATTAACAGCAAATAGGTCTTGGTGGTCAGCAAGTTTGCCTTTTAAGTCTAAAATAATTTGACGAGCTACTTTATCCCCTACTTTAGGAAACTTAGTTAGATATAATAAATTTTCTCTTTCGATAGCATCAATTACCGCACTTACTGAGCCAGTTGAAACCATAGGAAGAGCCATTTTTGGACCTAATCCTTTAACATTTATAAGTCTTAGGAATAATTCTCTTTCTTCTTTGTTTTTAAAACCATAAAGGCTATATTCATCTTCTCTTATATAGTTATATAAATAAATGGTATATTTTTCATTTTCTTTATAAACATAAGGGTTTCCTACAAATATTTGATATCC
The DNA here is from genome assembly GCA_000433255.1 of Coprobacillus sp. CAG:605. GTDB lineage: Bacteria > Bacillota_I > Bacilli_A > RF39 > UBA660 > CAG-605. The sequence goes on from HF998210.1 coordinate 15,413, forward strand.
GATATTATTATTTTCAATAACAACATAATTTGATTTTATTTCTTTAATTTCTCCAGTAATATAATTATACATGTAATCCTCTTCTTTCTAATTCATGATAGCAAACATTTTTTTGCACGTCAACCTTTTTAATGGTTATTTTTGATTTATTTTTTGTTAGCAGGACATAATAAATTTAATTTCATTATATTGCGTTTATCTAATGTATTTTTCTTTTTAGTTTTAGACTTTTTGAATTTAATATTTCTTCAACTTTTTCGATTGGAATCTGTAGACTTGAGGATATTGTCTCGTTAGAAATACCAGCATTAGATAGCATTCTAATATTATTTTCACGTTCTAATCTTTGGCCTTCGTTTATTCCAAGTTGTCGGCCTTCATTTCGGCCAAGCTTACGGCCACGGGCTTCGCCAATCTTTATTCCATTGGCCTGGCCAACATCTTCTCCAACACCGTATCCTTCCTGATACTCATCAATAAGTCTTTGCTTATAAAAAGCCTCGACATCATAACTTCCGTCTTCTTTGTAAAACATTAACATACTCTGATACACTCCTTTCAATGTTTTATCTTTTTTGACTATACGATTATTTGCTAAAATACTTTCAATATCTTTCACGCCTATCCTGGTTAAAGCTTTAAAATACTCGTATATTTCTTGTTTGCCTTTAGTATATTTGATAGTTTCTAACTTGTCAAGACAAACATAGCTAATTTCTATAAATTGACTATTATTAAAGCCTTCGCTATACGTAATATCATGATTTATAAATGGCATGTTTTTTAACGAATTACCATATATAGCAATGAAGTATATTTTGATATTAGTATTATAAGTTTTCTTACCACGTTTATCTTTTGTTACTGAAAACTTTGAAACCGTTCTGTTTTGATAGTCTAAGTTTTTCAAATCAGTGTTTCTTGAATACTTGTTGTATGCTTCAATATCCACATAAGTATTATCGTCAATTTTATAGATTAAGTCGCCAACCCGGTGTACTTCTAAAGCCTTTCTTGCCGAAAGGTTTGGGTCGATAAAATGACCCTTAACTACTTTTTCGTAATCAAGATTGCAAATCCACGAAATAAGTTTAGCAGCATAATCCGTATTCTCAAGAAGTATTTTCTTAAACACAAAATCAGTAATTA
>HF998211.1 GCA_000433255.1 Coprobacillus sp. CAG:605
AATGACAATGCTCTAACAGTAAATATTAGTAGATTAAGAAATAAATTACAAAATTTTGGACTTGAAAATAGAATTGAAACAAGAAAAGGACAAGGGTATAAATTATTATGAGTTTTAAAAAATATTTATTAGATAAAACAGTACAGATAACTGTGTCAATTGTTGGATTCATAATTGCTATTCTTATGTTAAACGCATTTAAAGTGGAAAATGATTTGAAAATAGCATTGACAATATTATTTTTTTTAGTTGCAACATTTAATATTATTTTTGATTATTTCAGGAAATACAAATTTTACAAAAAAATATTAAATACGCTTGATAAGTTAGATAAAAAATATTTAATTTTAGAAATGTTAAAAAAGCCAAACTTTTATGATGGTGAAATTTTTTATCAAATTCTTTATGATATAAACAAGTCAATGATTGAAAATGTAAAAGAATATAATTTAAGTATTACTGATTTCAAGGAATATGTAGAAATGTGGATTCATGAAGTAAAGATTCCAGTAGCAAGTTTAACTTTATTAATTCATAACAACAAAAAT
>HF998212.1 GCA_000433255.1 Coprobacillus sp. CAG:605
TTTTCACAAAAAATGCAAAATGTTCTTGCAATTTATCAGTAATTGATATATACTGAAAAAGAACTGCGAAAGTTCAAGGAAAAAATGCATATACTAAATAAAAGTTAAGAAAACACATAAAAGAATAAAAAAAGAAAAAATGTGTTGACAAACAAAATTAAATTTGGTATATTACTAATGCGCAAAGGAAAAGAGCGCAAGATGATCTTTGAAAACTAAGTAAAAAAGTCAATTTGAGTAGCTTAGGATAAACTATAAATAAATAATTTTAAATAAATCTTTTTTATTGAGAGTTTGATCCTGGCTCCGGATGAACGCTGGCGGCATGCCTAAGACATGCAAGTCGAACGCGAAGGCCCACTGACTTCTGTTGAAAACTAGAGAGCTTGCTCAAAGGTTGGAAACAGTTCGATGTGGATTTTCCTTCGAGTGGCAAACGGGTGAGTAACACGTGGGTTACCTGCCTCTTAGTTGGGGATAACGGTTGGAAACGATCGATAATACCGAATGTACTCTACGGAGTAAAGAAGCCCTTAAAGCTTCGCTAAGAGATGGGCCTGCGGCGTATTAGCTAGTTGGTGGGGTAATGGCCTACCAAGGCAACGATACGTAGCCGAACTGAGAGGTTAATCGGCCACACTGGGACTGAGACA
>HF998213.1 GCA_000433255.1 Coprobacillus sp. CAG:605
AAAATAAACAATTTGACAACACCCAAAAGGATACTCATAATAGACTATAACAAATTAAAAATTAAAAAGAAAAGAACCACCCTTAAGCAGTTCTACACACGTACATAAATATAACACATATCATCTTCATACACTAACTTATAATCATTACATTCATCTAAGAAATAATGTAATGGATACTTCTTAGTAGTAATAAGACAATCAAAATCATATTTTTCAATAATACTTCTTGGATTAGTATAAAGGTTAGATAAGTTCATTGCATCAGGTAATATATCATTACTAAACACATCCCCAAGTCCATATGCAAATATCTTAACATCATCTAAAGCCTTATATTCATTAAGCTTATATAATAAGTACCCACCTTGGGAGTAATCATTAAATAATCTTTCCGGTTTAATCTCAATTAACTTCTCTACCGCCTTATCACTATAGAAACCATCATTATCAATTAAACCAACATTCTTAAACGAAGAAACTTGTCTATACCCTATTAAAGCCGCAAATAAAACTAAAATACCGCAACTAACTCCGTAAATATACTTTTGATACTTAATAAAAGGTTTCTTTAATACATCCATCATATCATCAGTAACAAAGAAATATTTTCCTAAATTCCAAGTTGAATAAATACCATACATCCCAATAAATCTTTGTGATTTTAAACACATATAAAACATTAACAACTGAAATGCCACTTCATGAAACTTCATATTCTTATGTTGTAATATTAAGTTAAATAAAGGTATTGCAATCATTACAAAGATATAAATACCAAGAACTCCATGGAAAGATGGACTATTCCATTCCATAATATAAGAAGTCATACTACTATCCGTCATATTACTAAATGGATATAGTAACATCTTATATCCAAAAGGATTAATACAAGTAGCTAAAATACTTAAAAAGAATACTATAACTAACGTTTTAACTTGTTTCTTATTCAAAATATTTTGCATAAATCTTTCATTACGCCAAGGAAGTAACTTCAAGAAATAATGGCACATCAATGTACCTAGAATAAAGATATAAATCATTGAAGACGAGCCACCATGAAAATTTACCCACAATATCTGTAAAACCGGTAATGTCCAGATTAACTTATCAGATCTTTTTCTCTTATCAACATAAGAAAATAAAACATAAATAAGATAAGCAAAGAATAATAAACTAATTATATAAGGACGAGGCCCTGTAACTTTAAAGAATACACACATCATTAATAAGTATAACAATTTAAAATCAAATATCTTCTTAACCTTAACTCTTAACATCTTAGCCATTAAAATATATAACCCTAAAAATATTACTAACATTATAGTTATACACCCTACTGGCCCTAACTTATACATTATAGCTTCCGTTAACCATTCATGAGCTACCCAACTCTTACCACTAGCCCAACTATATAATTCATGATTAGGAATAATTTTATCTAGTAAAACTCTATTTCCAACCACCATATGCCAAAAGAAATCATTATCACTTATTGGCTGCAAGGCCATAAATAACCCTACTACAAAACAAAATAACACTCCCATAACTTAATCCTTTCTTGATTGTTCCGTCTCTTTAACAATATAGATTGGCCTTTTCTTCGTTTCTAAATAAGTCTTTGCTAAGTATTCTCCAATAATACCCGTACAAAACAAATTAACTCCCCCAACAAAGAAAATAATACATACCATACTTGGCCACCCTGCTACAGGATCACTCCAAATTATCGTTCTTACAATAATAAATATTATCATAATAAAGGCAATAAGACAAAACAGCACCCCTAGTAGTGACGCAAATATCAAAGGTTCCGTTGAAAAACCAACAATCCCATCAATCGCATACGCAAACAATTTCCAAAAATTCCATTTAGTTGTTCCAGCACTTCTTTCGGTATTTTCATACTCTATCCACTTAGTATCAAACCCCACAAAAGAAAATATTCCTTTCGAGTATCTATTATATTCACCCATATCCAATATAGCATTAACCATTTGTCTTGTCATCAAGCGATAATCTCTGGCTCCCGCTACCATTTCGGTTTTCGATATCGAACCAATTATCTTATAAAACCACTTTGTAAAAGTCTTTCTCAAAAATGAATACCCATTTCTCGAAGTTGATTTCGTAGCTACACAATCATATCCTTCAGCTTTTATTCCTTTATACATACTTTCTAATAAATAAGGTGGATCTTGTAAATCAACATCCATAGTAGTTACATAATCTCCTTTACTTGCTTGAAATCCTGCATACATAGCAGCTTCTTTTCCAAAATTTCTTGAAAAAGAAACATAACGTACTACTTTATCTTTACGTGATAACTCTCTAATAATTTCTAAAGTCTTATCTTTTGATCCATCATTTATAAAAATAAGTTCAAAATCTACATAATCCATCTTTTTTATTTGTTTCTTTATTGCATCATAAAATAAAGGTATAGCTTCTTCTTCATTATAACATGGTACAACTAAAGATATTAATTCTTTCTTCATAAGTACTTCCTCCAATTAACTTAATTATACATTAAGGACACCTACTTTTCAAGAAATCAAATAAAAAATAGAAAGAATCATCTTTCTACTTACTTACGCATCAAAGTACGATAAATATCCATTATTACTAAGATAAGCGCTATAATAGTAAATATCATAATTAAAAACTTATTACTTAGTGAACTCATCATAAACATAGTTGCTATAATACATAAGATAATACATATTAAAACACTACCAATTAAATTCATTGTCCAAACTTTATTTTCATCTTTAATACTTTGTTTTAATTTAGTCTTTAAATAAGTTTGACTAACATCCATATCTAATAATCCATTAATATTAACGTTTAATAACATACTAATTAAAATTAATGTATCTAAACTTGGATGTTCTCTTCCTTCTAAGATATCTACTAATCTTTTTTCAGGAATATCCATTTTTTTAGCTAATTTTTCGTTAGTAACATTTTTATTTAACATAGCAGTCTTAATGTTACTGCCTATTTTTTCATAATTCATAATTACCCTCTCTACTCTTTTCTATTAATCATTCTATCATATTTTCGATTGTATTTAAAGAGAAAGTTTTAGAAAGTAAATATCACAATAAAACTAGAGTTTGCTCTCTAGTTTCTTTTTTAAGTTCCTGTTATGGTTGGAATCACCGCTTTTTTAAATTCCTGTTTTGACCGGAATCGTCGCTTTTTTAAGTTCCTCTCTTAGTGGGAATCACTAGCTTTTTTACTTCTAAGTCTTTATCTCAACTTATGTATCTATAATATATCATATATATTAAAGAAAATCAAAAACTTTCAATATCATTGTTTCTTTAATGTCAATTTTAGTTCACTAACTTGTTCTAAACCCGATACATCAAGGTTAGTAGATAAACTTTCTATTTGAGAGTCTAAACTTTTATCAGCAATAGATTCTAAATTTATTTTTCCGTCTATTCTTTTTTCTAAAGATATCAATCTATCACATAAATCTTTTCCTATATCATTATATTTACAATCTAGCATCACATCCTGTGCTAAAATACTAAGCTCAGTCAAATCATTTTTATAGCCTTCGTATTTAGCAACTCTAACTCTTAACATGTCGTTTTTTATATCAGTTAAAAATTCTTTTATTGTCTTTTCATTAGTTATTTTAGTCTCTAATTTCTTTAAAGCGTTTAATTCTTCTTCATTAGGTTGTCTACTATAGTTGTCTCTGTCCAAGTATGTAATGCCAAGATTAGCAAGCTGGCCTAGCTCTTTCATTGTCGCACTATCATCTTTTTTTATCGCTAAATTCATTAATTCAGCAATTCTATCAGCAAAATCAGGTTCTAAATCTTTTCCTAAACCTCCTGAATATTTTAGATAGTAATTAGTTGTTTTAAATCTTCTTTGAATAGGGCCAAATGAAGCCCCATAAAGCGTAATCACCCCACCACAAAGACACAAAAATGACGTTATTAAATAGTTAGATGAAGGATCTATATCAAGAAATGATAATCTAGCAATCATAAACATGCCAACTGCTAAGATAGCGCCTCCTATCATAACTCCCCTATCGTTGTAATGTTTTAAAGGCTTATGATACTTTTCAATATTGTGATGAAGATTATTATACGTTAATTCAAGAATATTTTTTGAAGGGGCATGTTGATACAACAGACTATAGAATTTCTTTATTGCCTCTATATTTTCGGTATCACTTTCTTTATAAGACATTAATTTTTTTAGCTCATCTAATTCAATTTGATTTGCTTCTAATTTTACTGGAGCCTCTTTAAACATCCAAGGCTTTCTTTTATCATTTTTCATATTATTTCCTCACTTAATACCAAATATTATAAGACTTCAGAGTCCCTCCAGTCAACAAAAAAGCCATATTGCTATGACTATTTTTTTAATGTTAATTTTAATTCTTGGGTTTGATCTAACTTATCTACGCTTAATTGTGTTGCTAAATCTTCTGTTATAAAACTCATATTCTCATCAATATAATTTTTTCTATTAATTTTAACATCTATATTTTGCTCTAATGTAACTAACCTTCTATATAATTTTGGTATCTTACTTTCATCTAAACTGACCTTTGCACCATTAACTTCAGGAGCTGTCTCTTCAATAAAAGATTTGGCAATATCATAAAGCTCTTTTACATCTTCCTCATAGCCATCATATTTAATTACATTAACTTTATTTATATCATTTTTTACATCCACTAAAAATTGATTAATATTGCTTGCTTCACTTTTAACTTCTTGTACTTTTTGATATTCAATTTCTTCTTCATTTTCAATTTTCCTATCTAATTCTACAAGCCTTCTTATTTCTTCTGGAGTTGGTAATTCATTACCATTACATCTTTCTATATAATCAATTCCCAGACTTGATAGTATTCCTAAAGTATTTATTACCGTAGGACTATCTTTTTCGATTGCTTTAACCATCAATCTAGCAATACTTTCAACATAATCTTCGTCATTTGAAACACCATCTGAGTAATACATTAAAAGTCTTCCGTAGCAGTTTTCAAACCAACTGCAAATATACTTAAGCATTATAAATCCGCCCAAAAATAAATTAGTTCCCAAAAGTATTACCTCAGTACTTCCAGAAGCCACTCCAACAATAAATGCTGCTGATGCCATAAGTGTGTAAAGCAGCCAAAGTGTAGCTAATATGTTCTCTTTTTTATTATATTTAAGTTCATAATATTTATATTTATTATGAATAAGATTTGCATATAATAGCTTGCTTATATTATCAGTCGGTTTATGTTGATATAGCATACTATAAAATTTTTTTATTTGTTGTAAGTTTTGTTTAATATTCTTATCGTTTTCATCATAGTTAGTTAAATTTTTTAACTCAGATAAAGATATATCGTAACTACTAAATTCTATTGGCTTTTGCTCTTTTTTCTTCATTTTCATACCTCATTTGTATGAATTATTATAAATCCCTAGTCTTTTCCAAGTCAAGAAAAAAGCCATATTACTATGACTATTTATTAGTTGAACCAAAACCACCAGTTCTCATACCAGTCGCATTATCATCATCTACAGTTAAATACTTTTGAAATATAACTTGACCAATAACATCACCTTTTTTAATCTCTAAAGGTTTATCCCCAAAATTCCAATATTGAAAATAGAAATGACCATCATTACTCTCATTACCATAATAATCAGCATCAATTATTCCAATTGAATTAGCCATAACAAACCCTTTTTTAGGTCCACTACTTCTATTAACTAAAATATAATATTCATCATCTTGACAATAAGCCTTTAACCCCGTAGGAATTAATGTAGGCTTCATTCCATTCTTATATGGTTCAATAACAATATCACTAGCGGCCTCTACATCATATCCTGCTGAATTTTTAGTCTTTCTAACTGGCATATGAATATCTTTATCTTCATAACCTTTAGCTATTTCAAATCCTCTTAATCTCATATAAATTCACTCCTTAATACTACATTTCCTGCTTTTAAGCTGTTTTTAACATCAATAACTCTTTGATTGCTTGACCCTCTAAACTTTAAAGTTGGATTAGCTTTTTCAAGTACAAATCTTCCATCAACTAAAGTATCAATATACGATAAACCTTCTATATCCTTTAATTCATCAAAAAGATATCCACTCCATACCCAAATATCTTTATTAGGATATCTTTTCTTAAAAGCCTTAGCAAGCTTTATAGTACCTTCTCTATTATTAGGATGCATTGGTTCTCCCCCTAAGATAGATAACCCCACAATATGAGGAAGACTGGCTAAATCTAATACTTTATTAATAACCTCATCATTAAACTCTTTACCAGCCTTAAAATCCCAAGTCTCACTATTAAAACAATCTTTGCAATGAAAACTACATCCTTGCATAAATATAGACACCCTAATACCAGGGCCATTAGAAATATCCATCTTTCTAATCTTATTATATCTCATAATTATTCCTCAGCATCTTTATTATCTATATGAATAACTCTTTCTTTAATCTCTTGAGTTCTTCCCTTATTCCAGAAATTAGTTCCAATATACCCACAAGTACGACGAGCAACATTTAACTTATCATGATCTCTATTCCCACAATTAGGACAATACCATTCTAAATTATCATCAATTAGTATTTCCCCTGTATATCCACATTCATGACAATAATCACTCTTCGTATTTAACTCCGCATACATAATATTATCATAAATAAATTTAATTACTTGTAAAACAACATCTAAGTTATTTGTTAAATTAGGAGTTTCAATATAACTAATAGCGCCCCCAGGACTTAATTTTTGAAATTCACTTTCTAATTTTAACTTTGTAAATGCATCAATTTCTTCAAATACTGGTACATGATATGAATTAGTAATATAATCTCTATCAGTTATTCCCTTAATTACCCCAAATCTTTCTTTTAAACACTTAGCAAATTTATAAGTAGTTGACTCAATAGGAGTACCATATACTGAATAATCAATATCTTCAGCTTCTTTCCATTCCTTACATTTATCATTTAAATGTTGCATTACTTTTAACGCAAATTCTTTAGCTTCCCCATTATCAGTATGTGATTTACCAGTCATATATTTAACACATTCATATAATCCTGCATACCCTAGTGATATTGTTGAATACCCATGATGTAATAATTCATGAATAGATTCACCCTTCTTTAGTCTTGCTAATGCCCCATGTTGCCATAAAATAGGTGCTACATCACTAGTTACTTTAGAAAGTCTCTTATGTCTTATTTGTAATGCTCTATGACATAGCTCTAATCTCTCATCAAATATCTTCCAGAAATCATCCATATCTTTATCACTACTTAAAGCAACATCTACTAAGTTAATGGTTACAACTCCTTGGTTAAATCTACCATAATACTTAGGTTTACCATTCTCATCAACATATGGAGTTAAAAACGATCTACATCCCATACAAGGATAACATTGCCCATTACCATTCTTATCAACCTTATTTTGTTTCATTATCTTTTCGCTAATATAATCTGGAACCATACGTTTTGCTGTACATTCTGCTGCTAACTTAGTTAAATAATAATACTTACCATCTTCCCTAATATTATCTTCTTCTAAAACATATAGAAGTTTAGGAAATGCTGGAGTAATATAAACACCCTTCTCATTTTTCATACCTTGAATACGTTGTTTTAAAACTTCTTCAATTAACATCGCAAGTTCTTCTTTATATTCATCTGTCTCTCCTAAGTACATACAAACACTTAAGAATGGAGCTTGCCCATTAGTAGTTGTCATCGAATTAATTTGATATTGGAAAGTTTGAACTCCATCCGTAATCTCTTTAGCTAAATCTTCTTTAACAAACTTTTCTACTTGAGCCTTTGTTAACTTACGAGCTTTATATTTCTTCTCATAGTATTCCTTACTCAGCCTAATAAATGGTGCCAAATGAGTTAATGTTACTGTACATCCTCCATACTGACTTGAATTAACCGCTGTAATTATTTGAGTAGCAATAGTCATAGCTGTTAAAAATCTATGTGGTTTTTCAATTAATACACCATTAATACTAGTACCATTTTGCAACATATCTTCTAAGTCAATCAAATCACAATTATGTAAAGCATTCTGGGCAAAATAATCAGCATCATGAAAATGAATTATACCATCATCATGAGCTTGGACAATATCTTCTGGTAATAAGAAACGTCTTGTAATATCCGTTGAAGTAATACCTGCTAAATAATCTCTTTGCGTAGTAACTACTTTAGCATTCTTATTAGAATTCTCTGTATTCCAATACTCTGATTCCCCATCAATAAGCTCTTTAATAGCTAAATCCGTAGTATTACTCTTTCTAACTAATTCCCTAGTATAACGATAAGTAATATACTTCTTAGCAAGTTCATACTTACCAATACTCATTAACTTAACTTCAATAATATCTTGAATATCTTCAACTAAGATTCTCTTCTTTCCTAGTCTTTCAATATATTTAATTATATTTTTAATTTGGGTAGGAGATACTTGATCTTCATCTTCTACTTCCCTATTAGCTTTCATTATAGCTTTTTCAATCTTTTCTGGACAATAGTCTACCATATGTCCGTCTCTTTTTATAACTTTCATAAACAAACCTACTTTCTTACTTAACAAATTCAGTTTAGCATATTAATCTTTTTTGTTTTGTTGCAATTGCAACATTTTAAAACTTTTGCTATAATTTTTTTGAGGTGATGTAAAGGTGAATAATTTATTTGCAAACATCTCTAACCAAAACTTAGAGAAATTATTGAAATTACTCCGTGCTGATACCTTTACATGTAAAAAAGGTGTTTCCCTGTCATACTTAATGAACGACAACTTTGTAGGTATTGTCTTAGAAGGCTACTTAGAAGTTATTAAAAGAGACTATGAAGGGCATCGAAGTATCATAGAAACCCTTGAACCCATGCAAGTATTTGGCACCACTATCTCTTCTCTAAACTCTCCCGACTACGATATCGAAACTATCTTAGATAGTAAAATTATCTTAATTGATTATAATAATATCTTAAACTTTTTAGAAAAAGGTAACCATAGTTACCAAAAATTTCTTACTAATCTCCTAGTTATAGTTACTAATAAAATTAGTGAAAAAAATGAACGTATTACTATATTAACGCAAAAATCTATTCGTAATAAACTCTTAGAGTACTTTAAAATAACTTCGTTAAAAAATAACTCTCGTCATATTTATATTCCCACTACTTATACTGAATTAGCCGAATATCTAGCCGTTGATAGAAGCGCTATGTCTAGAGAGTTAAAAAATTTACAAAATGAAGGTTTTATTGATATTAAAAATAAAAAGATAACGCTTTTGTATGAAACTACTTAAACGTTATCTTTTTTTACTTTATAATTTCAAGATTTTCATTGCTTTTAAAACTATAAGTACAATAAAGATTAGCACTATACTCTGTCTTACCAACTGTAACATTTAAATTACCATATGTCTTTTCTTCATCACAATCAACAGTTTCAGTATGAAACATCGAAACATCATAGCCTTTATCTTTAAAGTCTTTTAAATTAATTGAAGTATTAATTCCTTCTGGATGATACTTTAAAGTTTCTTGCCAAGGATCAGTTTCTTTTAACTCTGATTTAGTATAGCCAACTAATACCTTTTCTAGCTCTACATTAACTTCATATTTAGCTTTTTCAAAGGCATTATTTAATTTTTCTTGTTGTTCTTTTCTTATTGTTTCTTCATCTTTCATAATCTCCCCACTAGTATCAGGAGTTGGGCTAGGACTAGGTGTATTATTTTTAAATTTAATGATAGCAAATGTTGCTGCAGCAACTACTAATATTCCTACAACAACACCTACGATTATTCCTATTTTTTTCTTCATGGTTACCTCCAGCACCAGCTTTCACATGTATCATAACATGTACTACACTCAGTATTGTAACCATTACAAACACTGCCCGTTTCATGCCATCCACCACAGCCTTTGCCATCGTAAACACCACATCCAGACCAACCACAGTTTGTACAGCAAGCACAACCAGTAGCAGGATTTATGCCTTCTGGGCCACTACACCAATCCCAATATCCGCCTTGAGTCCAACTATTACATGAACCTTGATGGCAATTACAACTATGTGGATTACATTGATATGTACTACATACTTCCCATTTATAAACCGTATAACCTCTTGAATAACTTGTCGTATTACCAGCATTATCACGGCAAGTACCAGCAGTATTATTCCAGCCCTTACCACTCTTAGTTTCATAAACATTACCACTAGCAATACCACTACGATTATCACTGCAAGTTACTGAAATAGTATAACTATTTTGATATCCACCATTATATGAACTACCAGAAACACTTATATTATAAGTTGGAGCTGTTTTATCAACCTTTACTGTTTGATTAGAAGGACATTGTGTCTCATTACCCGCATTATCTTTTACTTTACCAGGAGATAGATTATACCATTCACCTTCCCAGTTAATATACCAAGAAGCATTACCAGCACATCCAGAGCCACCAGAATCACTACAAGTACCAACCAAAGTACGAGAATCATTAGTCCATGAACTAGATCCTCCACTAGAAGAACAACTTGGTGCAGTCTTATCTATTTTAACTGTTTGATTTGCAGGACAAACAGTTGAGTTTCCCGCTTTATCATATACCGTACCCGCAGATTGATTATAAACCTCTGTTTGCGTAGTATAATCTTTACTTACATTACTAACACATCCAGAATCTGGATCACTACAAGTACCAGTTATTGTACGAGAAGCATTCGTCCAAGTATCAGACCCTCCACTAGATACACAAACAGGAGCTGTCTTATCTACAAATGTATTAACTAATTGACTACACTCTGTCTTATTACCAATATTGTCTTCAATAGTCCAATTAATATTAACGGTCTTAGCCGTATAATTAATAGTTTTTGTCATATCAGTAGTCTTACAACCCGTACCAGTATCATTATTACAACCATAAGTTAATGTTAAATCCTTATTAGTCCACGTTGTATTTTCATTAGAATACTTACATACTGGTCCCTTCTTATCAACACCACTTACTTCTACCACATAAGCATCAGATATATTACCTGCTTTATCTAAAGTATATAAATAATACTTTCCAACATCTAAATTAGCAGTTAAATAGTCATTATTATCGGCATTTTCATAATCTCTATTAAACATATCAATAGTTGGAGTAG
>HF998214.1 GCA_000433255.1 Coprobacillus sp. CAG:605
CATCCCAGTTATATAATTCTTTTGCTAAGCAAGATTCTCTGTTGGTAGTTGTTCCACCAGCTGTTGCATAGCCATAATCACTTGGATACATCAAAGCTATTTTTCCAGTCCATGTCGTAGGTCTATCAGTATATACTGTTGTTCCTCTTTCATAACCATACCAATGACTAGCTAGACCATTACTTGAAGTTGTATAATTGGCAGTACCACCTAAGTTCCATACAACACTCTCAATTGCATTTCTAGTTGAATCATTCTTAAATGCTCCTGTGGCATATGTTCCATTATAATATGTTCCATTTAATGTTGTTTGTAAACTTGCTGTTGACCAGTCGTTTACATTATTGCTATCCCAAGCAATATTTCCTAAACTATCGTCCCTAATAATCTTGACCAAATCTTCTTGAGAACCATCTTCTTTAGTCATGTTCTTGAATACACCAATGATTCTCCACTTTTCACATGTACTATCACTTTGATTTAAGTAATCACTACAGTTGAAATATACATAGTTATTGGGATTAGCTCCAATATATCTTATATTATTGTCAGGGTCATCTGTTGCAAAATTTGTAATATCTGTTGCTGCTAAAGTAGTAACTTCATTTACTAATTTTTCTAATGGTACTTCTTCTTCCGTAGCCGTATTAACAATAACAA
>HF998215.1:0-13145 GCA_000433255.1 Coprobacillus sp. CAG:605
TCCTTCTTTCTATTTATGAACCAATAGTCCATATCCTATATATAATATATCACACTTCACAATGTTTTTACATATTTTTTAATTTACTATACACTCCATCGCAAATCAAAAACAGTCTCCCTAACCGCAAAACTACTTTTTCAAAATCTTTCTATAAATATCTACTGAATTATTATAACCATTAAGATTAACAATGTATCTTAAGATATCCCCAGTATTAGATACTTCCTTTAAATAATCACTATTTTCTAACACTAAATTATCCTTATCTCGATAATACAAAGTCTTAATTTTATTATTTACTAGCTCTTTACAAATTAAAGGATTATCTTCTACCATTAAATCAATCCCTAACTTTCTACACTTAGAAACTTTGTCTCGAACTGCAAAATATATCTTATCCGTAGGAATCCCATATCTTTTAAACAATTCTATTACTGCTAACTTAGTCTCTTCTTTTATTAACCCTCTAGCCGATATAAAACAATAATCATAACCCTCAATTTCAAAGAACTCTAACATTTCTTTAACTAACGGCATTAAAGACGTCTTATTCAAAGTAGCATACACCAAATAATCATTAATAAAATTCTTTCGTTCCTCTAATGTCCAATCATACCTCTTTAAATAATTAAACTCATTATCTTTTTGAACCCCATTCTTCCTTAATACCAATAAATCATAAACCTCAGCATAACACCTCATAGTTCGTTCAAAATCTAATATTACGCCGTCAATATCTAACCCAATCTTCATTATTTCTTCCTTAATACTAAAGACTTATCTTTAACCCAATCTTCACTAATAGCATAAGACTCTACAAAGTTAGCATCAACCGTATACCCTGTTAACCATTTAATAACCCTAACATCACTCGTCGTAATTGGTTTATTTATCTTAATAACATTCCCACTAATATTACTACAATCTTCCGTTGGATACTCACAAATCCCCTTCTTTTTTAAAATACATTCATGTTTCTTCTTAGCCACAATCTCATATTCAAAAGGAATAATATTGTCTAAATTATTCTCAAGAGGCAGACTTTCTTTAAACTGCATACACTTATCTCTCATCACACAATTACTACAACCCATTTCATTTGGTCTATAATAATGAGCATTATAATCTCTATCTAACCCATGAACATAAGAAAATAAACATGAAGTCTTTCTAAATATTGGTACATTATAATACTTAGCCATTTTTTCAAATAACTCCACTACCTTCTCATCAATTATCTTTTTATGACCAAAACTATAACCCGGATAAGGTTTTAAATCAATATTTTGTTCCTTCCATATAGCAACACTTTCAGGCTTTCCTTGTAATCCCGAATACCCAACCGCTAAATTATATTTTTGAGCCAAAGTAAATACTCTTTCAAACGCCTCACAAGTATCATTAACATTATATACTATTGGTCTATATTCAATCGAATACTTATAGTTATTCTTACGTACTTCAATTTGTTTTAAATTATTCTCAAATCTTTCCATACTACTTCCGTCTAAGTAAGAATTAACCCCAAAAGTAGAAAACGCTACATGTAAATCCAAATCAAAACTTACATCCGGGAACTTTGAAAAATCCCCCTTCGTTACTATCACAACTGGGCCCTTATGCCCAGCCTTTTCCAATCTTCTTAAATAATTAATTGTATTATCTATTTGTAATAAAGGGTCTCCATAAAATAAATTAACCGCTACTGGTATATTAGTAAATACTGGATTTATTTCACTAGGTAAAACATCATAATGTCTTTCCTCACACTTCTCCCCATTTAATCTACAATACTTACAATCATAACAATGATTTAAAGAATCTCCTAATAAATAAAATGATTTTGCTAATAAAGCTATATCTGTTGTTTTTAAACTTTTCATAATTTTTCTCCTCACGGCTTAGATTATAACATCCTCATTTTTATTTAGAACCCCTTAATTTTTCATATCACCCATGAATATATTTCATACTTACTTAATTTTAATATGCAAATAATTTTCAATAAAGTATCTTGGTACCACAGTTAAATATCTTTCTATATATACTAAATTAATCTCTGTTCTAGGAAGTTTTTCTTTAACATCAACTAAGATAAATTCTTTATTTAATAAATTATCTCTAACTACATCTTTAATTATATATCCTATTCCTAAATCTTTCTTTACGGCACCCACTATCATTTCACTAGTATGAATATTTATAACATCACTCACCCTCGTATTGTATTTATCAAATACTACATCTAACTCTCTTCTATTATTGGTCCCATTTATAGGCAACACCAATGGATAATTTTCTAAGTCTTTAACGCTTTTAATATCTAAATATTTCAAACTTGAATTAGCATTCACTACAAAGCAATTTTCTACTTCCATAAGTGATTTAATTACAATATCGCTATTCTTAGTATTAATAGGAGATGTATCAATAATAAAATCAATTTCATGTTGTTCAAGTAATTTAAGTAATTGTGTAGTTGTCTTACTTATAATAGTTATTTCTATATTAGGATATTCTTTATGAAAGTTAGTAATATCTTCAAAAATATAAAATGACCCTATTTGTGAAGGAACCCCAATAGCTAACTTTCCCTTAGTTAGATTATTATTTTCAACCATAGTTCTTTCTGCTGTTATTAAGTTATTAAAAGCTTCTTTCACATAAAAAAGTAATTCTTCTCCTTTTTCAGTTAGCTTTACTCCTTTAGTCGTACGATAGAAAAGGCTTGTATCTAAATCTTCTTCTAACTTTTTTATAGCCTTACTAACAGCTGACTGCGTAATAATTAACTTTTTAGCTGCTCTAGATATACTTTCACACATAGCAACTTCATAAAATATTTTATATAGGTTTAAATTGATATCGCTTTGATACATCTGTATCCCTCCAAAGTGCTTTATATTATACATTAAAAAAATTATGTAAACAACCAAAAAAATACTGACAATTCAGTATTTTTGCATAAATAAAGTACTCATTAATGTACTCTTTTTAGTTTTAGACTTTTTTGGCTTAATATATCTTCAACTTTTTCAAGCGGAATATTTAAACCATTTGCTATTGTATCGTTAGACATACCAGCTTTAGATAACTTTCTAATAATATTTTCACGTTCTAACATTTGACCTTCGCTTATTCCAAGCTTTCGACCACGTTTTTCTCCACGTGCTTCGCCAATACTTATACCTTGCTTCTTGCCAATTCTTATTCCATTAGCCTGTCCAACATCTTCGCCAACACCATATCCTTCTTGATACTCATCAATAAGTCTATGCTCATAAAAAGCCTTTACATCATAACTTCCATCTTCTTTGTAAAACATTAACATACTCTGATAAACTCCTTCCAATGTTTTATCTTTTTTAACTATACGATTATTTGCCAAGATGTTTTCAATATCTTTCAAGCTTATCCTAGTTAAAGCTTTAAAATACTCGTATATTTCTTGTTTGCCTTTAGTATATTTGATAGTTTCTAACTTGTCAAGACAAACATAGCTAATTTTCACAAATTGACTATTATTAAATTCCTGGCTAAAAGTAAAATCATATTTTATAAACGGCATCCTTTTTAACGAACTACCATATATAGCTATAAAGTATATTTTGATATTAGTATTATAAGTTTTCTTACCTTGGCTAAAAGTAAAATCATACTTTATAAACGGCATACTTTTTAGCGAACTACCATATATGGCAATAAAGTATATTTTGATATCAGTATTATAAGTTTTTTTACCTCGTTTATCCATCGTTACGGAAAATCTAGAAATAGCTCGGTTTTGATAGTCTAAATTTTTCAAATCAGTATTTCTCGAATACTTATTATATGCTTCAATATCAACATAGGTATTATCGTCAATTTTATAGATTAAATCGCCAACTCGATGTACTTCTATGGACTTTCTTGCCAATAGGTTTGGATCAATAAAATGACCCTTAACTACTTTTTCGTAATCAAGATTGCAAATCCAAGAAATGATTTTGGCGGCATATTTTGGATTTTCAAGAAGTATTTTTTTGAATATAAAGTCAGTAATAATCACTGAAACATCATTCTTTTGTTGGAGAGTTTTTCTCACGGAGGATCACCTCCTTTCAAGAGGGGTAAAACTTACTCCCTCTACTACTCTTTATTACCGGAAAAGTGCCATTTTTCTTTTTTTTCTTTGCATTTTTGACAAAGCTTTTTTTAAAGTGATAAAATTTGACGCAAATTTGACACTTTTCAAGTAATGAGTTTTGGTTTTCAAAAATTTTTTAATGTTTATTAATTAAAGTTTTTTTCTTAAAAATAAAAGAAAGTGCCAATGTAATAACTGGCACTTTAAAAAAAACATCTACAAATTCGAATACCTACTAGTTAGATGTTTTCAACTTAATTATTAACCTATTTGATAACAGATTGGAACTGAACTTCAATGAATTATGATACAAATATTTAATTAAGAACCTCTTTTGTATTTTGAAAAAATATTTTTTTACCATCTTTAATCCATAGTTTACAGAGAAAGCACGGAGCGAAACGAATTATTGGTATTGTTCACTCCATTATCACGGCTGAATTTAAACACGCCTGCATCAGTAGTGTTGTTAGCGTAGCCACCACGATTAACCCAATGATTAGAGCTCTTGATTACTGCGTGAATGAATATTATAGTTCTAGTTCCAGTCTTTAAAAACTTTTATATTGTAACATAATCTTTTGAAATATTGTTAATTTCATGTTTTTTGTCTTTTTATATCTAAGTTGATATATTTAACTGTACAAAATTTTAAATTTTGTAATTTGAACTAAATTGTTATTTAATGTATATTACCACTTAAGAGAGAAAAAACTCATTATTTGACATTTGTCTAACGTAATTTCGCCATCAATTCTATCTTGTTCTCTCCCAACAAAAGAGTACTTCTTTATAGCAAATGTGAAGTACTCTTTTAATACTATAAAAGTGTAATAATTAATTACAGAAATGTGTAGTTTGTCAAATTTAGAGTGTTGCTTCGCAACTACCCGGCTGTAAGCACGGAGCGGAACGAACTATGCGTCGTGCCGCCAGCATTGGTCCAACTAAAGGTGAACACGCCAGCATAAGTGCCGTCGCTGTAACTGCCACCACGATGAACCCAAGGGTAAGAGCTGTATATATTATAAGAATAATCACTCCACCAAGCATTACCTCCGTGACTAGAAGTATTCTTTAGAATCTCTCTAGTTGCGTCTCCTAGATGATATCTAGTATAGCCTACTCCATCTGCTGCTTGGTAATCATATAAGTCATAGTACTTACTATCAGGAAGACTTGAAGTACTAAAGCCAGATGATGCAACTTGGACATTGCCACTTGAATCTTTTTGAACACCCATTACATATTCCCAGGCTCCACCGGACATATCATAGATTCCATATTGATTTCCGGTAGTTGAGGCATTTACGCCCTTATTTTTCCAATCATATCCAGAAGCGCATGCAGTTTTTGAACTTGATACACCTGCACTTGTGGAAGAGCCGGAACATCCAGTTATTGACGGTCCGTTTGAGCCAGTAGAACCAGTATTAATATTATTTATCCATACTTCACAGCCTGATGCGATACAAGTTGAAGCAGCATTATAACGTCCATAAATTGAGTTGGTTAAGAAGGCAATTGCACCCCACTCCATATTTTTCATCATATGAGTATCTACGTTATTATTTAAACCATATTTTGAAGCATTTAAAATAGTACTTCTTGATGTATTATACATTGTAGCTAAGTTAATACTTGTTAAAGACTTTTGATTTGGTTTAATTTGATAATTATCAGTTGATCCTGAGGCTTCAAATTTAGCAGCCCAGAAACCAGGTAATTCAGTATTACCAAAGGTAAATGCCGGATGAGTTAACCACTCACCATCTCTACTACCATTTGATTTAGGAGTGCTTTTTGGTTCAAACTCTATTTCTATAGCTTGTTCTACACTCGTTCTATTTTCGGCATTAAATAATTTATATCTATATCTTGGAATATAAACATACATTTGTAAAATTTCATCCATAGAAATAGTCGAACCAACTACACTAGATTTTAAACTCATATCATTATTAAAATACTTAGACTTAATTGCACTATTGGCACAGTTAACTAACACAGCATTCGCCCACTCATGATTAGAATAGTCATACCACTTAGTATTAGCATCAGCAACAACTACATCCCCACTTGAATTATAAGTTACAGGAATTAAACCCTGGTATAGCTCAACATCAATTAAAGTACCCGTAGCAAAAAATAGACTACACTTTGTTTTCTTAGTAGCATTTTCGATTTCAATACTCCATTTAGAATAATTCCAAGTACCAGTGGCCCCGTTATCGCATACTATCTTGTCTACGATATAACCATCGTTCTTACCAGGAATCTCATTTGACCACTCACCATCAATATAACTAGCTATAAAATAATCATTCTTAATAAATGGTTCAACAGTTGTTTCATACATAGTAGCTTCATTACTACTACTAAATTTAGAATATGTAAAATAAATAATAGATATAGTAACTATTAAAACTAAAGATAAAATAATACCATATTTATACACTTCATTTTTATGTTGAGCCCACCATAATTTTCTTTTAAAATTCATATAGATACACCATCCAAATCTAGTATAACCATTACTTTTCAATTTAAACTTGCTCTTTTTATTTGCATAAAGCAATGCAATAAGACAAATCGTCATACACTATCATTAACATAATAGCTTTTTAATACAACATATGTGTTGATATTTAACTAATTGGATATATGAAAAGTCCACCACCACTATACCATAATAAGTTAAATATTAAAAAAGTATATCCTTAAGATATACTAATTAAACTTACCAATAAAGTAATTCTTCTTACCCTTTTTAATAACCACAATCTTATTATCTATTAGATCATTCTTTGAAATAATATAATTAACATCATTAACTTTCTTATTATTAATAGATAAAGCATTACCTGTAATTAACTCTCTAGCTTCTCTCTTACTACTAAATACTTTAGAGTCTACTAAAACATCAACAATATTACCTTCATAAACTAAAACATTCTTAACTCCACTTAAACTATTAACAATATCTTCACTAGATAAATTCTTAATATCTTCACT
Organism: Coprobacillus sp. CAG:605; assembly: GCA_000433255.1. GTDB lineage: Bacteria > Bacillota_I > Bacilli_A > RF39 > UBA660 > CAG-605. Next base: position 7,145 of record HF998215.1, read on the forward strand.
AAATAAAGCCTTACTAATATCTCTAGCCTTAGTATACTCTTCTTCCCCTCTTAAATCCGTAATAATACATTTAGCCAAAGTCTCTTGAGCAATTCTTAAATGTGGTTCCTTATTATGTCTATCCATAACATCTAATATTTCTTCAGGAGTTAAAAAAGTAAACACCTTCAAATATTCTAATACCTTCGCATCATCTGTATTAATTAAATATTGATACAAAGCATAACTTGAAGTCTTATCTTTATCTAACCATAAAGCATTACCTTCACTCTTTCCAAACTTCTTACCATTACTATCTAAAATTAAAGGCATTGTAAAAGCATAAGCTTCCTTACCATCTATCTTTCTTATTAAATCAATACCCGTAGTAATATTTCCCCATTGATCACTACCTTCAACCTGCATAACACAGTTCATTTTACGATACATGTTTAAAAAATCATACCCTTGAATTAACATATAACTAAATTCTGCATATGTAATACCAGTTTCTAATCTTCTATTTATAATATCTTTATTTAACATATAATTAACATTGATATACTTACCTACATCTCTTAAGAAATCTAAGAACTCATATCCTTTAAACCAATCATAATTATTAACTAACTTAGCATTACCATCAAATATGGTATCAATTTGTTTTCTAATACATTCAATATTATGATTTAATACTTCAATACTTATTATTTCTCTTTCTGCTGTCGGTCTAGGATCTCCAATACGTCCCGTAGCGCCACCACATAGTAATATTGGTTTATGTCCCATTTTCATTAATCTTTTAGCAGTTACTAATGAAGAGTAATGCCCTAAGTGTAGTGAATCAGCAGTTGGATCTGTCCCCCAATAAAAAGTAACACTTTTATTATTAATTAAATCTTCAATATTTTCTCCTGCTACATCTTTAACTAAACCTCTCCATTGTAATTCTTCCCAATTTGTCATTTTTTTCATTATTCTATTTCCTCTCCTTCAAATTTAACATTGATAAACTTTCTACTTGCTAAATAATCACACATATGTACAAAGTATTGATATCTATCTTTAGGTACTTCTAATACTACATCACTATAAGGATTAGTATTCCACTTACCCATATGTGTCTTAACAACATGTTTTATAAATTCTATTTCTTTTTCATCTAACTTAGTTTTATCTTTATTTAACTCTACGTACTCTGCTACTAAGTTAGGATGATCAAACCTTGTATATCTCTCTTCTTCAAACCCCTTCTTTATCCCATCATGAATTAATAAACTAAGTATCATAATATCTTTCTCTCTACTAGAAAACAAAGTATCATAAGGTGTTATTTGAAATAACTCATAAGCCATTCTAACAGCTACTTTAGAATGTCTTACTAAGCCGCCTTCTCCTAGTGCAAATTCAGGATGATACTTTCCTGTTGAAGAAGCTTCTATTTTAAAGAAATACTCAGGTAATCCCTCTATTAATATTCTTGCACTTTCTCTTATTCTATCATCTTTTATATAATTTAATTCCGTCTCAAACATAAATCCTCCATTTTTGTATAGAAAAAAGCCATAATCTAAGGACGAACTTATCCGCGGTACCACCTTATTTTATGACTTATCATACACTTATATCTTAACGCGATTAACGTTTCAAGCTCCTAGGTCGTAAATCTTATCATCGCTTGACTAAATTATTTTAACATATTTTTATTTTTTTGCAAACATATTTGAAATAGCGTTCTTTAATCCTTCAAAGTTGAAATAAATTTTATATCCAAGTGCTCTTAATACAGCGTAAGCTCCTATTACAATAATGATTAATACAACTAATATTGTAAGGAAGACATTACCCTTTTTCTTATATCCCGTAATCTTAATATAATAATCAGTATAATCTCCTGATTCAGCAGTTACTCTAATTTTTATTTCACTACCAGTTGTTAATTTTTCATTACCTTCAATTGAGATACTAGCTTTCTCACTAGCGGCTTCCGCACTAATATCAAGTTCTGTTTCATTTTCATTTAAAGCTATTTTATATTCTAATGTTTTAGCATCAAATTTTAATTTATGATTTTTAATTATTAAATCTTTTAAAATACTACTAGTCGATACTTCTTCTTCATTACTCTTTCTTATTATATATATTGTATATGTATTAGAAGTACTACCATCTTCACTAGTTACTTTAATTGATAGTTCATTAGCACCTTCTTGTAATTCAGTACCACCATTTATTTCTACTTTATCATTTTCATTTTCTGCAACTACTGTTGGAATAACATTTAAAACACCATTATCTACCGTAACATTGTAATCAAATACACCTGATTCAAAATCAATATTACCATTATCTAATGTTAACGATTTTAATAATGCCTTGCTTTCTGATGGTGTTGGAGTATCAGGAGTTGTTGGTGTTTCTGTATCATTTCCACTACCCGTTTTTCTCGTAATTGTTACATTATAAACTCTAACACTACCAGATTGACTCTTAACTTTAATACGAATTATATTCGCTCCTTCTCCTAATAGTACAGTTCTTGGTCCATATCCATTTACAAAAGAAGCCTTAGTATCTGAAAGTTCAGCTCTAACAGTAACACTTGTTACATTATTTTCAACAGTTGCACTATATTTATTAGTAACTGGTTTAAATCTAGGACTTAAACTAACATTATCTACTGATAAAGATTTTAATTGATTGTTTGAACTCAAATTACTAGTATTTCCCCCTGTACTTGAAGATCCCGTACGGGTAATATTTAATGTATAAGTAGATATAACCGAACCTTTAGTTTTAATTTCAATTTTATTTTTACCATAATTTAAATTAACCGTTCTTGGGCCATAACCATTTACAAATGAAGCTCTAGAATCTTTTAATGACGCATTAATTGTAATACTTGAAGCATCAGTAGTAGCACTATAATTAAGTGTTGAAGACGCAAACGAAGGACTTAATTGTCCACTTGATATTGAAAGACTAGCTAATGCACTAGCAATTGCGCCACTACTAGTATCATTTTTTACACACTCATAATGATACTCATACTTACAGAATCTCTTTTCAATACCATTATACATACTAAATTTAAGCTCATTAGCTTTACAAGTAGTACTAATCATTTGAGTATTAATAGGATTAAAATCGTATCCTGAAGCACAATGAAAATCTTCTTTAAGCACATATTTTTGCTTAGCTAAATTTCCCTTATAATCTATTAAACCACAAATTGTAATATTACCGCTTCCAGTTATATTATTTAAACCGGTTCTATTACAACTTGTAGTAATATTAACAGCATAAGGTTGCGACTTATTTCCTTGTTCGTCTACTGCCCAAATATTGTAATTTCCATTAGGGACACTTACATAAGGATTAAGTGAAGAAGATGTAAATTTAACCGCCTCACTAGTACTTTGACCTACTAAGTAATAAGATATTTTGTAGGTACCTTGACTAGCATTTACTAATACTAAATCATCTCCCATACTAACTGCCCTATCTATTTTAGGCAAATCTAAAGCTTTAACACTAGTTGTAAATAAACATACAAATCCAATTAAGAATAAATAGATTTTTTTCATAAAAAAACTCCTTACATTTACATAGCTATCATACCATTTTCTTATCATTTTTACAAGAAATAATAGTTTATTTCTAGAAAAATACTTCTACTTTTGAAATTAAAAAATGTAAGAAAAAATATTACATTTTCACCTTTTAATACCGTTTTATGGTATTTAATGGTAAAAATCGAGCATTTAATGTCAAAAATAAAAGACTATAATTTTAGTCTTCTACTGCTTTCAACTTATCCAAGGTCATTTTTAAAACATCAACAGTCTTTAACCTCAAACCTTCAATTGCATTATCAACATAAGGAGTAGCCCTAACAACTGCCATATTCTTTAAATCATCAAGTTTTTTCATAATTTCTTTAGCTTTCCTCTTTGCTCCAAGAGCCGACTCTTCTAAATCAAATTCTTCCAAAGAAACTTTTAACTCAGTTAATTTCTTTATTAAAATATTTCTTACATCTTCTTTATCTAAGTCTTTAACATAATTAACTAAATCATTAATCTTAACTTTTAATTCTCTACGAGTATCCTCTCCTGACTTAGGTGCTAGTAAAATACCAGTCCCCACCCCAAGAGCAAAACCAACAAAGAAATTTTTAAACTTTCCCATGTTAATCCTCCAACTCTTTAACTTCTTTAGTCTTCTTTTTTCTAAAAAGACGTCCAATAACTCCCGATACACCCTCTACTACTTTATCAGTAATTGAAACAATTCTATCAGTTGTATTATCAATAATACTAAATATTCCATTCAAACTATTAACTTTAGTACTAACACTATCTACAACATCATCTACTTTATCTAAAGTCTTAATAATTCTAACTCCAATAATAATTCCAATAACTAATATAATAATTAAAAGAACATAAATAACTAATGGTAAAAATACCTGCAAAAATTCAATAAACATAACTAATTATCCTTTCTATTCTCATACATTGAATCTATTAAATTGAATAAATCACTTTCTAGTGTACCTTCACTACTACTTTGATTATCCTTACTTTCTTCCTTAACAGGACTAACAACTTCATTCTTATCTTCTTTAGTCTCTTCAAAGATAACATCTTGTTTTGGAATATTAACCACTGGTTCATCTAAATGACTTTCTAAGTCTGTTATCTTAATCTCAGCCGTCTTAGTTAGAACATCATCTTCCTCTATATCATCATTTAAAAGCTCTACTACAGGGTTTTGAGTCTCAGTATCATTACCACTTTCAAAGTTTTTCAAAGGATCTTTCTTTTCTAATTCCTCTTCTAAAACCCCAAAAGCTTTCTCTCTAACTTTATCTACATCCATAACTTTAGGTAAAGTTCCTTCACTAGACGCCCTAGGTAAGATATCTTCTTTCTTATAATTCTTATCTAAGATACCATATACCGGTGAAATAACAGGAGAAGGTTTAAATTTATGTTCCATAACCGGTTCAACCTTACTAGTACTAGAAACATTATTATATCTTTTCTTAGCATCTACTCTCGTATCAACCCTAGTATCTCTATTATCTATCCTAATATCTCTTCTTACTTCTTCCCTACGTTGTTCTTCTCTTTTTTCTGTATCTAATCTTCTTTGTTCTAACGCCTTAGCTTCACGAGCTTTCCTATCACGTTCTAACAATCTATTCCTATTAATAGCCGCAATACGATCAAATTCTTCTTCATCAAACGTTTGAAAAGGACTTTGTTTTTCTTCTTCCTTCTTAGGAGGCTCAACTTCTTCCTGTTTAAATCTAACCTCTTCTACTTGTTTAGTCTTAACTTGACTTACCTTCGGTCTAACCTCACTAGTCTCTTCAATAGTAGGAATATCATTATCTTCTTCCTCTTCAAATAATATATTTTTTATTTTACTCATAAATCCCATAAGTTAAACACCTCTAATCAATTAAATCTGGGTCATTGGTTTCTTCTTTATAATCATTATTTGCTTCTACTTCTAAGAAATTAGACTCTGTCTTTTTAGTTTCAAAAATATTAAATTCTATTTCTTTTGAAGTTAAAACATTTTCTCCTACTAAATTAGTAAGAATATCATTATTATATTTAACACTAGATAATATAATCATCGAATTAGCAAACGCTACCTCCAAATCACTCTTATCTACTATCACTTCTATTTTAGCATAATTATACATAATTTCAAGAAGATATCTATCATTCTTAAGCTCATTTACTTCTACATACCCAAATTTATCTTTATTATTTATTTGCTTACTATATAAAGCCTTGTTATCCTCTTCATACTTAGAAATTACTCTATTATAAAAACTTATAACATCAACATACAAGTGATAACTATACTTTCTACTATTAATAATCTCATTATATTCAGATCCACCTCTAACATAAAGTCCTTTAGGAGTATAGTATTTATATCCCGTACGATAATTATTATACATTTCATAATTACTATCCGTAATAGTTGCTTGTAAAGT
>HF998215.1:13157-23564 GCA_000433255.1 Coprobacillus sp. CAG:605
GTAATAGTTGCTTGTAAAGTATTAAAATTTTTATCTATATCATCTTTACTAGTTAAATTCTTATTGATATTTGTACAGCCCGACGCTAATAAAACAATGGCAATTAGTATAAATCTTTTCAAATCATCGAAGCCTCCTTTTACTTGTTAATTATATCAAATAAATTTATTTTTTAACAGCCCTTAAATAATATATTTTATCTCCTTGTAAACGAAATTTATGTTCATACTCAGTCTCACTATATATTTTATCTGTACTCCATAAATCAAGTGATATATCTTCAATTTTATATCCATAATTACTTAAAGAAATAATACTACTTTCAAATAAAATAGAATTATCTGTCTTTTGAACAATCTTACAAGTATCCTTAAATACCTTATCATAAAGATTTAAAAATATTTCACTCGTTAACCTTCTTTTAGCATGCCTCTTCTTAGGCCAAGGATCCGAAAAATTTAAATATATCGTATCAATCTCTTTATTAAACCATTTATCTAAGTTCAAAGCATCACCATTAATAAATACTAAATTATCTAACTTTAAATCTTCACATTTTTGTAAAGCCCTAGCAATAACCGAAGTATATTTCTCTAACCCTACAAAGTTAACACAAGGGTTCTTAATAGCCATATCAATTATAAAATTACCCTTACCAGTTCCTACTTCTAAGCAAATTGGATTACTATTTTTAAATACACTCTGCCATTTATCCCTATAAACTTCCGGATTTTCTATTAAATACTTACTATTACTTACAATTTCACTCGCATTCGCTAAATTTCTAATACGCATTTTATCACTACTTTCTTAAATACTCATATAATTAATTAGGAGGCTTATTATGTTAAGATCAAGAGATTCTTTCTTTGCACAATCTAGTATGAACCAACAATCATATTTTCCTAATCCTAGTTACCAACAAATGCCCCAATATCAAACAGGACCATATCAAGCTAGTGGTGCCAATAATTACTTTTATTCCGGTCCCACTCCCAATCCTACGACCAACTATCAACCAAATTACCAGCCAAACTATAACCAAAGCAACACTTATACCGAAGATTTCAACAATCGCCTAGCTAAAATTGAACGTAGCTTAAACCGTCTCGACGCCAGAATTACCAAGTTAGAAAATTCAGCTAATATGATTAGTCAAGACGTATCTAGTTCGATGTATATGGTTTAACTTAGTCTTTAAAAAAGTCTAAGTTTTTTTAAATATTTATCCATTTGTTCTTTACCAAAAACACTTTGAAACAACCCCATTTTATAAGATACTCCAAAATAAATAATAATACCAACTATAGCATTAACCAAAATGTATAATAAATTACTCATATTACTATTAATATTTGAGTGATACACACTTTGTAATAAGGCTAATCCCAATACCATTACAAGACTTGGCACTAATATTTTAAACGAAGTCTTAATCGCATCCATATAATTTATTTCTTTTTGTTTCTTTCTAATGCTTACTAAAGATATTACTATTGATATAGAATATCCAATTATTGTTGCCACAATTGCCCCTAAGTACGAAGGAATGCCTATCTTATTAAATAATAAAATTAAAGGTAAATCCAATAAGGCATTGGTTAAAAAACCAGAAATTGCTGATTTATAAACAACCCCAAATCTATTTAATGACTGCATTATACTTGATGTAACCATATAAAGATTTAAGAACACTGCCATAAATACTGACAAACTTAAAATAGTCGCTCCAATCTCACTTGGTCCATAAAATATTGCCCATACCTCTTTAGACAACATCGATAACCCAATAGCCATAGGTAAAGAAATAAAAATTATCATTTTTAAAGAAGTATTAATTTTCTTATTAACATCATCCCATTTTTTTAAAGTATAAGAATTAACAATAGATGGTATTAAAGAAACCGTCATACCCATAGCAATTGATATAACTATCATATTAATTTTACCAGACCAAGTACTTATAGAAGTAGCAATAAATTCAACCTCTTTAGTGTTATATCCAACCATTCCCATACCACGCATTACCAAAACCATATCCACAAAACTATATAATGAAGATATACAGTTAATAATAATAAAAGGTATAGAATACATTAAAATTTTCTTCGTTATCTCTTTATTCGTAATCTTATCTTTTTTCCCAGCCGTGACAAGGCCCAACTCTTTTTTATTACGATTCATTTTAATTTTAATATAAATATAAGCTACAAGCCCTCCAAAGAAAGCCCCACTTAAAGCAATCTCTACTCCCGTAACATAACTACCATTAAAGACATTAATTACTAAGTAACTTCCTAGTAAGATAATAATTATTCTAATTACTTGTTCAATAACATTCGCAACACTTGATACATTTATGATATTATGTCCTTGCAAGTATCCTTTAGTTACACTTAAATAAGGAATAACTAAAATAGCAAAAGATATACATCTTATAACACTAGTAATATCAGCGGCACTATTTCCCCCAGTAAGATTACCAATTATTAAACGTGCAATAGGCTCCGCAAATAAAAATAATAAAACAAATACAAATACCGAAATAAACTTCATCATATTAATAGCTATTTTGTAAGCACGGTACTTAGCGTCATTCTTCTTAAGCGTATTATATTCGTTAGTTATTTTTGATATTGCTACCGGAAGCCCTACTGTACTTATGTCTAAGAATATATTATAGATATTATAAGCATAAGCATACAACGCCGCTCCCTCTGTTCCAACAATTGCATAAAAAGGGATTACATAAAGCATTCCTAGTATTTTAACAAATATTATTGCCGCTGTTGCTATAAATGTTCCTTCTACAAAAGAACTTTTTTTCATTTTTAACCACTTAACTTTCATTATATATCACCATCGCTGAGTAACAATATATTTGTTCTTCGCTAAATATAGATGTTGATACGCAATACTTAATGTCAATTATATCATAGTTTCCACTATTTAGAAATGAGTTAACAGCACTCTCTAGGTCTTTTTCATGTTCACAGTCAAATATTTTCACTTTCATGTTTTTCACCTTTTTCATTGTATTGCATTCTTCTTGCGTATTTTGTCGTTTTAAGGAAATAAAAAGAATATGACATCTTAACATCATATTCTTATACAATATTTATTTTATTTCATTAGATACTTCTGTAACATCTAAAACATAGTTAGCACCAGCACTTACCTTTTATACAAAAATATACATAATTATTACAATAACGTTTTTTCGTGTAAATTGTACGAAAATAGCAAAATATTCCAATATTTAATGGCCCTAGTACTCTTGATAAATAAGGTATTGTAATTACTGGTATTATCATGGATATAATTCTAAATAACACTTGATATATATAGTTTCTCTTTATACTTGGTTTATTCATAACATCACTATAATTGATTATAACACAAAATATATTTTTCCATAAGAAAAGCTAGGCTTTAAACCTAACTTCTATTTAACAACAATATTAACAATTCTACCTTTAATAGCTATAACTTTAACAATTTCTTTTCCCTCTATAAACTTCTTAACATTTTCTTCCGCCATAGCTTTTTCTTTCATCACATCTTCTGAATCATTAACATTAACTTTAATTGACGCTCTTAACTTGCCGTTAACTTGAACTCCAATCTCTTTTTCTTCTTCAATAGTCTTAGCTTCATCATACTCTGGCCAACTTTGTTCCACAATTGGTTTATTACCTAAAGCCTCATTTAATTCTTCAGTAATATGAGGAGCAATTGGATTTAATAAAATCAATAATGTTTCATAATCTTTCTTTGTAATGTTATCACAATCATCATAAGCATTAGCTAAAATCATTAAGGTAGAAACAGCCGTATTATAAGCCATATTAACTAAATCATAACCAATCTTTTTAATACTCTTATTAATTAAAGCCTCTAAATTCTTAGTATACTCATCCCTACTAACAACTTTATCTTTCAATCTAATAATCTTATCAATAAAACGCTTACATCCTCTTAATGAATCAGTAGACCATGGGGCATCACAAGTATAATCTCCCATAAACATTTCATAAACCCTTAAAGTATCAGCACCAAACTCACTAACAATATCATCAGGATTAATTACATTACCTTTAGATTTACTCATTTTTTGATTATCAGAACCTAAAACCATACCATGACTAACTCTCGTATCAATCATTTCACTCTTTGGCACTAAACCAATATTATGTAAAAATTGAACCCAAAATCTAGCATATAACAAGTGTCTTGCTGTATGTTCCATTCCACCATTATACCAGTCAACTTGACCCCAGTATTTCATAGATTCCATTGACGCAAACTCTTTATCATTTCTGGCATCCATAAATCTTAAGAAATACCAACTTGAACCAGCCCAGTTAGGCATTGTATCAGTTTCTCTTCTAGCATTCCCTCCACATTTAGGGCACTTTGTATTAACCCAATCAGTTATCTTAGCAAGAGGTGATTCACCATTATCCGTTGGTTCATATTCGGCAACATCCGGCAACAACAAAGGCAAATCTTCTTCCTTCATTGGTTGCCAACCACAATGTTCACAATAAATCATTGGAATTGGTTCCCCCCAGAATCTTTGTCTAGAAAATATCCAATCTCTCATTTTATAATTATTAACTCTTCTAGCAATACCCTTTTCTTCTAAGTACTTCGTAATAGCTTCCTTAGCATCCATAACACTTAATCCACTAAATTCCCTAGAATTAATCAACTTAGCATCTTTATTTTCTAAATATTCATGTTTTTCATAAGCCTTAGTACTAATATCTCCTCCAGTAATAACTTCAAGCATTGGAATATTAAACTCTTTAGCATATTCATAATCTCTTTGATCATGACTTGGTACCGCCATAACAGCACCTGTTCCATAATCTCCTAAAACAAAATCACCTAAAAAAATTGGTACTTCTACTCCTGTAATTGGATGTATGGCTTTAACACCTTTAACTAAAACACCCGTCTTACTCTTATTTAATTCAGTTCTATCCATATTAGAACGTAATTTAGTTTCTTCAATATATTTTAAAACTTCATCTTTATTTTCTACTCTAGGTAAAAGTTCTTGAATAAGCTTACCATCTGGGGCAATTACAAAGAAAGTAATACCATAAATTGTCTCGATACAAGTAGTAAAAATACTAAATTTACCACCATCTTTAATTTGAACATCAACTTCTACTCCCGTTGACTTACCAATCCAATTAACTTGACCTAACTTAACACGAGGAGCAAAATGTGTCTTATCTAACCCTTGAAGTAATGATTCAGCATAATCACTCATTCTAAGCATCCATTGAGATTTTTCTTTTTGTTCTACTCTAGCGCCACATCTTTCGCATACCCCACCAGCAGCATCTTCATTAGATAAAACTGTCTTACAATTTGGACACCAATTTACCGGTACAGTTGCTTTATAAGCCATATTATGTTTATAAAATTGTAAGAATTGCCATTGTGTCCACTTGTAGTATTCTGGATCAGTTGTTGAAAACTCTCTACTCCAATCAAAACTAAAACCTAAATGTTTCATTTGCCCTTTAAATGTTGCAATGTTTTTAGCAACTGCCTCTTTTGGATGAATGTGATTTTTTATCGCATATTGTTCAGCTGGTGCCCCAAAAGCATCCCAACCCATTGGGTATAATACATTATATCCTTGAAGTCTTTTCATACGAGCAATCGCATCCTGTGCCGTATAACTTCTAACATGTCCGACATGAAGTCCCGCCCCAGATGGATATGGAAACTCTACTAAAACATAGTAATGTGGTTTACTACTTCCCGTTATAGCTTCAAAACTATTATGATCATCCCAATATTTTTGCCATTTAGCTTCAATTTCTTTAAAATTATAATTATTATTCATGTTTCTTTCCCCATTTCTTATTTAAATATCTTCCATATATTTCAAATATTGCATATATCAGCGCAAATAACAGCACAAACGCAATTGCAAATTTATAATAAATTTTTATATCTATCGCGCTAATAAAAGTTGATGTAAAAGCAATTATCAAAGCATTACAATTAGCAATTCCAAAGTTCATTTTCTTAAGATTAATCTTGGTATCATCTAAATTATATCTTTTAATTAAGAATGTTCCTTCATTCATCATCTTAAATGTTGTTTTATTCTTTCTTTTTTTCTTATCTTTATCTTTGCTTTTACTTCTAAGCTTTCCTGCAAAAAAGTAACAAAAGATAAATACCAGCAAGTAAACAACTATAAAAAATATTATATTTAAGGTAATTGTATTCATAACTTCACTCCTTCGATTAAAAAACACGTAACATATCCCAAAGGACGTATGTTACGTGGTACCACCTTATTTTTTTCTCTCTTAATTGATATAGGAATTACCCATGAAAGCTCCTAAAAACAAGTTCATATAATTACTTTATTAGTTTCCACCAACCACTAATTCTCTAGGTAAAGTATAGTATATTACTACTTTTCTAATCACTGCTTACAAGCCCTATTATATTAAATATATTTTTAAAATGCAACCCTTTTTTATTAAATTTTTTATTTGATTATCGCTTATGTTATTTTACTTTATGCAAAGAAATATCTAAGCTAAAATACTAGCGAACATATATATATAAAATTTGTGTACTGTGTGTGCTCTACTTGTGAACTACGCACAAATTTTTTAACGATTTCCAACAAAATTGTTAAAAATGTCAAATTTTTAAAAGCATGAAAAAAGCCCAAACTTTCGGGCTTTTCTAATAACAACATGGTGTCCTGTTGGAGATTCGAACTCCAGACCCTTTGATTAAAAGTCAAATGCTCTACCGACTGAGCTAACAGGACATATTTAATTTTCAAACATAAGATGGCTGCCTCGGATGGACTCGAACCATCGGAATGTCAGAGTCAAAGTCTGATGCCTTACCACTTGGCTACGAGGCAATCAAGAAATGGTGGAGGGACATGGATTTGAACCATGGAACCCGAAGGAACAGATTTACAGTCTGCCGCGTTTGACCACTTCGCTATCCCTCCAAAAATAAATGGTGCCGACTGAGGGAATCGAACCCCCAACCTACTGATTACAAGTCAGTTGCGCTACCAATTACGCTAAGTCGGCAAAAATGGTGGACGCTATAGGACTCGAACCTATGACCCCCTGCTTGTAAGGCAGGTGCTCTAACCAACTGAGCTAAGCGTCCGTTTCAACAATTCAAAGTATATCATTACCGCTTTCAATTGTCAATAAATTTTTGTAAAGAATAGCACCTTTTTTTCATCAAGGTACTTATATCTTATCATTTTTTCATTATATGTCAATAGTTTCATTTTATTTTTTTGAATTTTTTAATTGTTCTCTTTAACTTTTGACCAAAACTTTCTTCCTCTTTTGTCTTCTTAACCAAAGCTAACTCTTCTTGCTTCTTAATTGTTGCCAATTTATTTAACGAAGAAATCTGCAATCCCAAAGCTTTACATTCTTTTAGTATCGCATTCTTATCAATTTGTTCTTCAAAACTTAACCAACTTTGATACTTTTTTAATAACTCATATCTTCGTATCGTTAACTTAGTAATCTGCATTTCAACCTTCTCAATAGGCACATCAACATACTCATTATAATCAATTATAAAGTCTAAGTGTCTTAACTCATTAATCTCATTCCTATTATCAAACCTTAAATACTGTTCATTATTATAATATCCAATCCTTCTCTTACTTATATCATTCAAAAAGTAAGCCGGTAAAATACCCGAATGTACCAAGTCTCTAACATCATTAAGTTTCATATATACACAATCATCTAAAACCACTTTCATCGTTAACCACCAGAACTAACATTTTACTACAAATTTAAAATTATTCAAGAACAAATTTCTTACACACCATAAACAATAACTTGAAGTCTAATGCCATAACCAAGACTTCTTACAACCACACCATCATCCGTTATATTTTTAAAATTACCACCTGTAATATATCCCGTAATTTCTAAATTACTATCCAAATACTTACTTAACTCTAGTACCAAACCATCTGGAACAAAACCAACTTCCAAATAATTATCCCGATAATCATTAACCAATACTCTTATCGCCTCTTTACCCTCAAACTTTATTCTTTCTAACCTAATATCACTTAACTTTTGTTCATCAAATTCACCTAATTGATATAACTTACTTTCCTTCATATCTAAAATACTTTTATCTAAATAAGGTCTTAAAGCCCCAACTTCTATCCCATTACTTATGATTTGTTTCAAATTTAATATTCTATCTTTAAAACTAATACCAACCACTTTAAACTCTTTTTGATAAACAATATTTTCCATTCTACTTCATCCTCACCAATTTATAAACATCTTCATGAATATCATCAACCGTACGCATTTCATTATTTTTACTACATTCAATAATATTCCAATTCAAATATTCCGCCACCATACAAGCATTTTCATAAACTTTCTTCATAAACTCTATATCTCGTTCATGAATATCATTTTCTACCCCTTCATTATCAACTCTTTTACTTCTTATCTTCGTTACTAAGTCAAAAGGAGCGGTTAAAAATATCACATTATCCGGTCTTTGTACACCAAGTTTATTATACTCATAATCCTCGGCATACGAAACAAACTTCAATCGCTCAGTAATATCATCAATTAAAGCTGCTTGATATAAAAGACTCGAAGTCGTATACCTATCAAGTAAAATAACATGTCCATCATTATACTTATTCTTTAACAAAGTCTGCCACGTAATAGCCCTATCCATAGCGTACAACCCATGAATAAAATAAGGCGATAACTCACTAACACAACCATATTCACCACTTAAATATTTCTCTACTGGCACCCCTTGATAAGTATTATAACTAGGAAAATGATGGGAAGCTACAACATATCCATCCTTAATCAAATGCTCTTTTAAATAATTAAACTGAGTTGACTTTCCAATCCCATCACAAGCCCCTTCAATAACTACTAACTTTCCCATATTAAACCCTCCTATCAAGCTTCTTAACTGGACCTAACTTACAATCACTTGGACATTCATAATCAGGAAAAGTACATCTTGGGCCATGCGAATACTTTATAATATCACTAGCTAACGCATTATTATGATCTTCTAAATACTTTTTATATCTTGCCAAAGTATCCCTTGTTTGATGCATAATCTCTACTTGAGCCGCCGAACAAAGTCTTTCCTTACATTTTAAAATAAAATCTTCATATTTACCCATTTCACTAATTAAAATTAATTCTCCTTGAGGAATAACCCATCCAACCTTATTTATATCTTCTAACCATTCATCTTTCAAATAACTGTCATTTTCTAAAATTGGTGGAACATAATACTCTTTCTTATCTAACATTTCCATTTGATAATCTAATGTTCTATGTCTTTGAGCTTGCGCAAGCGACGCAAAAGAACCCATATACGTTGTTTCATAAACATTACTAAATAACTCGGAAATTTGTTCTAAATTAGATCCAAAAAGAGATAACTTACGATGTTTTTCATTACTCATAAGTTCTGGTACTAAAACATTTAAACGTTCTAATTCCTTTAAAAACTCCCCCATCGCCTTAGATAACTTACTTTCAAAGTAATTTAAATTATTCTTATTATCTTCAATATATGATGCAATCCATGAGGCCATATAGTTAATTTGTCTTAACGAAGTTGTATAAATCATCTGAGTTGGCATAAATACAGTAACTAAGTATCTAGCATTTTCTTGAGCTAACTTCTTTATTTTTAAACTACTTAAAATATTTCCATATTCTTTAGCAATCTTACTTTCAAATAACCCTAACCATTTATTATATAAATCAACTTCCTCCTTAGTAATTACTGAATCTTCTCCCGGTGTTATCTTCGTATATCTAGCTGATTTTTCACTAGTTGTATATTGTTTTTCATTATTTAAAACCATCGCCAATATTTTAGGAATATTCTGAATATTAAAATTTATATAAGTATGATCATAAACACTATGATGTCCATTATTTAACGTCATAAAAATTCTTCTATCAGTTTTTTCTTGAGGTTCATTTATTAAATGATTAAATCCTTCTTTATCATAACAAACTCCCGCAATCTTTCCTGATAAATTAAGTACTTCCTTAGTATTAAAAGTACCATCTTCATTTAAATATAAATTAGGTAAAATATCTATTCTAATTTTTTCCATTATCTCTCCTACTTTCTTCTAATTGTCTATTATACCATTAATTTATATTTGTTAATAAAAATTTACCCAAAAAAAAGTACATCATTAGGTGTACTTCTAAAATTATAAAAACCCCAATTAATGGGGTTAAAATCGCTAACTGGTGGCTCCAGCGGGAATTGAACCAGCGACACAAGGATTTTCAGTCCTCTGCTCTACCGACTGAGCTATGAAGCCATCATGGCGGTTCGTAC
>HF998215.1:23603-28414 GCA_000433255.1 Coprobacillus sp. CAG:605
GATCTTCTGCGTGACAGGCAGACGTCATAGGCCTCTAGACTAACGAACCATGGTTGCGGAGAATGGATTTGAACCAATGACCTCGAGGTTATGAGCCTCGCGAGCTACCGGGCTGCTCTACTCCGCGATATATAAAATTAAGAATGGCGGAGGAATAGGGATTCGAACCCTAGCGCCGCTTACACGACCTGCTGGTTTTCAAGACCAGTCCCTTCAACCGGACTTGGGTATTCCTCCATGTCATTTCTTCAACGACAAGTTGATTATAGCACACTAAAATTATTAAAGTCAATATTTTTTGCAAAAATATCTTGCAAAACTTAAAATTATGCGATATACTTAAGAAGTCTTGAGGAAAAAGACATGGTGCTTATGCCCAAGTGGCGGAATAGGTAGACGCACAGGACTTAAAATCCTGCGAGATTTAACCCTCGTGCCGGTTCAAGTCCGGCCTTGGGCACCATTATGAATTTATAGTCCGTATATACGGGCTTTTTTCATGGCACAATGTTAGTTTAACAATACCATAAATCTACGACATATTCCATATCGAAAAAAGAATACAACCTACTTAAGATTATATTCTTTTATTTTTTCTTCAGTCCAAGTACTTAGATTTTCCTTCAAAGGATTAAAACCATTTTTAGATTCTACTATCTTTTTTATCCTACCCTTTTTCTTATAATCAATATTTTTAATAGATAAACTCATTTGACCATATTCATCATCAATATCCAAAATCTTAGCGTAAATAACATCGCCAATTGCTACAAAATCATTAATATCTCTAACAAAACCTGAAGATATTTCTGAAATATGAATCAAACCATTATAGTAATGATTAATACTAACGAATATTCCATAAGATACAATTCCACTAACTTGACATCTAATTATTTGGCCGATTGTATACTTTTCCATAAAAATTCCTTTACCAACCCATTATACCACATTTTCTCTTTACTAAAAACCATATTTTAATATATAATGAAAAAGAGGCGATTTTATGGACAACCAAAAAAATGATATTGACAAAATAAAAGAAGTTATCGACATGCTTCGTCCTTACATCAATGGCGACGGTGGCGACCTAGAATTTGTCAAATACGAAGATAAATATGTTTATATTAAATTAAAAGGAGCTTGCTCTCACTGTGATTTTGCCGATGTAACTATTAAAGACGGCATCTTTGAATCCATAAAAAGCGAAGTTCCTGATTGTTTAGGAGTAATTAACTTAGAAATTTAATTACTCTTTTTTATTAACCAATCAACACCCGGAATATTATATTTTTTTCTAATCTCATAATAAATATCTTTAAGCAACATTTCATACTTATCCGATTTCGTTATAACATCCATAATTCTTTTTTCTAAAACATTATCCGTAATTGAACGTTCAAACAAATCAAAATAATACGTTGGATAAAGCATCCTTGAATAAAATAAAATCATATCATTATAATCATACCTATTATCAAAAATAAACTTACTAACTTCTTTCATATCTAACATCTCATTAAAAAACGACACCTTAAAATACTCAGCATAATCTCTTACATCATAATCTGGAATTAACGAAAGCGGATGATAATAATTAACCGGCAAAATAGGATTACTCATCCTGAAATGACACATTGATATATTCTTAGATACCGGCTTATTATAATTATAGTAGCTTATCGCATTTTCCCCTAAGCCAATATAATAACTAAAACTATGAATTAAAACTTCCTTACCCACACCCAACTCTTTCATTTGCTCTTCCATATAATCAATTTTAGCTTGCCATATTTTAGGCCAGTCCACCATAGACTTATCCATTCTAATCTTATTACCATACAATAAATCGTCAAACGTAACATAATCATTTAATAACGTATTTATCCTTACAAGTACATAATTACTATCTTCATAACTACTTAAAAACTTATAAAAACGATTTCTTATCATTAAATGATATTTAGGATTAACCTTAACTTTCTCATTTAACTCCTCCAACGCCTTCTCCTCATACTCCGTCTTACAAAAATAAAAAGTATCACTATCCGACGTAAAATAATAACAATTATCTAACTTAACCACATTCTTAATATTCAAGTTATAATAATATAGTATATAATTTTCCATATTCATCCCATTATAAATATATGAAAAAAGACTTCTATCTAGAAATCTTAATTTTTACCTAATAAACTTAGTATTTCATCTAACTTTTTGTTTTTCTCCGTTAGTTCTTGTTCTAAACTAGCTATTTTTTCGTCTTTATCTTTAGTATCAACACTCTTTGGCATACTAGCAATATATTCATTAACTGCAGCCATTATCTTATCAACTAAAACTTGTTTAGCATTATCATTATCTATATTTACATCAGCACTTGCTTCAGGAACTACGGGACTAGGAGCCTCTACCGCTGGTTGAACTACACTGGCATCTTCAAAAGTAGGAACATCAACCGTAGTTGACTTCTCGGTAACAACTGGTTCTACATCATCAGCTAAATTATTAACTACATCCCCAGGTGTTGGAAAACTAAATGCTGGTTCATCATTAATTTGGTGACTAGCACTTTCATCCGTTGGTGCTGCCACATCTGGTGTAGGTACTACCGGACTATCGGCTGCGGCATTTAAAGCTATACCTTGATTATTTATCGGAATATCATTAACTGAAGAAACACTAGAGTTATCAATAGAAATACCTGGTACAATCTCCGACCCAATCGCTACACTTGGATTTTCCTTAGGATATATAGCTGGCGCTACTGACTCATCTACTACCGGAGCCGCTGGAGCAACATGCTCTTCCTCTACTGGCTTCTTTGCATTATAGTCATTAATAAGTTGCATCTTCGCCGAATCTTGTACCGCAATAACTCTTGCAAAATCAACTGTCGCATTAAAATGCTTTGCAATATTAACATAACTATACGAATCTGGACTACTAGATATTATCGAACGCATAACATTTTTAACATTCATCCATTCTTTATCATCAGTAATCTTAACTAATCTATCGCCCATAACTTCACTAGCTAAAATCTTCACTAAACCATTTTGGTCTAACTCATTCGCCGTCGTTAAGCAATATATCTTCCAACCATTATCGTTACTTATCTTAAACGCCGATATAATATCAACACTTAAAACCTCACCATTTTCTTTCGTTATTTCTAGCTTTTCTAGCATAAATAACCCCTACTTTCTTATTCTTTTATTCTTATCTTTAAATCTTTATTCTCTTCAATTATAGCAAACCCCTACTTACTTTTCAATCTCTTTTTTCAAACAAAACCACTTACACCCATAAGCACACTTAGTTTGCAAATAATTATCTAAAGTACTAATCTTATTATAACTTAAAGCCTTTGGATTACTATCTTCATAAAATCCTTTTAGCCTCAACTTATTATAAGCCCAATCCCCAACAATATAATCAAAATCATTGTAATAATCAGTAATCTTACTACCTAATAATTCTTCATCAATAGCGTCTTTATAATTATCTACAATACTATATTTAAAACCATTAAACTTCATTTATAATCTCCCCATTATAATAACCCCTAAAACTATTCCTACAATAATAGTCGCACTAAAAATAACCAAAAATATCAAAATATTAGTCTTTCCACTTTGACTACTAAGCCTAAATTTTGGAGTCTTAAGTGCCTCTACTTCCTTAGCCAACTTTGATTTAGCATTAAAAGAAATTGGATTAATATTAAAATACCCATAAATACTACGATTTATCTCATCTAAAGTCTCTTGGTTAATAACTTCTAAATTATCTTTTGTAATCCCAAATACATTATAAACATCATAACTTAATAAATTATTCTTAACCTGTTTAAAACTAATCTCATGCTCCATCTTATATAAACATTCTTTATAATAATTAATAACTTCAAAACTATCAACAGCCACATACTCATTTATCTTTCTTCGCATCTCATTAGTTGTATTTGGTGAAAACAATAAATTTTCAAATTCCTTATACTTTGCCTCATCCAAATTAGTACTAGAAGCTTTAGCTAAAAACATATCAATAATATCTTCTTGTAAATAACTAAAAAACTCGTTCTTCGTAAGACGATTAACCTTATTATAATGATCTATCTCATAATATCCTTCTAAATCATTAAAAAACTTATTTATCTTAGAATATGGTAACCCAAACTTACCCAAATTATTTTTAAATCCATCTTCGCCATTATTTTGTCTATTAATATAAGGATTTAAAATATCTGTTTCACTATAAATATAGATTAACATACAAATAACGTATACTAAAAAATCACTTGCTAAAGAAGCATCTTTTTTATTTCTAAACAACAAATATTTCTTTATTGCAGCATCTAAACTAACTTTTATAAATATATCGCTATTCATATTATCCCTTCTTATACTAATATAATATCACAAAGTTTCTTACTTTTCAAAAACTTTAGTAGATATTTTTTACGAATTGTCTACCACCGGACTTTGATTTTCAATTGTACCATTTAAATAACTAGGCACATTACCCACAATCAATTTAGCACTTATTAACACACTATAATTATCTTTAATTTCTTCACTTACTACCGGAGTAATAATCATACTTTTTATATCAACATTTAAATATAACTCTACTAAAGCATTATTTATCCCATAATTACTAACCTTCGTACTAAAACCCGTTAATAAAGAACTATTTAACCTTATCTTAACTGGTACTTTGTATCCCAAATTATTAAGAAAAATATTATCACTAGCAAGACCAATAGGATAAAAAAGAATAAAACCCGAAGGATTACTCTTTCCCTT
>HF998215.1:28447-42316 GCA_000433255.1 Coprobacillus sp. CAG:605
GGTAATTAGCAAAATCATTGTAATTAATATCACTCATACCTGCCTTAACATTATTTGATATCTCTTCCATAACTTGGTAACCCTTAGTCATTTTATAATCAACAGCAATAATCTCTTCCTTATCATTCTTCACAATCTCAATTATATTATCAATAATATCCTTCTTCAAAGTCTCCGTATCAATATAATCCATAATTAGCTTATCATTATACATCTTAATATTGTTTTTACTTATCAAGATTAACTTATTAGACATCTTAAGTCCTAATCGGTTCACCATAAAAATCGTCAACACCAAAATACCTATAACAATAATATAAAATTCTAACTTTAAATAACTTCTCTTACTTTTAAATCTTCTCATAATACATTATATTTAGAAAAAGAAAAAGTCATAACAATGTTACAACTTAGTTATTAGGTTTAAAAATTATTTTTATCGCATCATTATCCATACTTGTTAAGCGTTCAAAAGCACTATTTGCAGCATCTATTGGAATTATATCATCAATATATTTAACAACATCTAACTTACGAATTCTTAATAGTTCAATAACATTATCAAACTCTTCTTCCGTATAGCCAATCGCACCCTTCATACTAACCTCGCCCATTACTGGCATAATCATTGGAACACTAATAGGGGCCATAGAAACACCAACTAATACTATCATACCACCATTTTTAACTAACATCATAGCTTCACTAACAGCGGCACTATTACCACAAGCTTCAATTACTACATCAAAACCATTAGTCATAGCGACCAAATTAGGAATGGTATCTTTATTTAACGCATTAAAGTACTCATCAACATAACCATAAGTTAAAGATTTTTTCCCACGGTTACGATTAGCCTCTACCATACAAACATAAGAAGCTCCATTCATTTTAGCAAACTCCGCAGCCATTAGACCGATAATTCCACCACCAATAACGCAAACTTTATCACCGACTTTGACATTAGCCAAATTAACCGCATGTAAAGACACTGCACTTGGTTCCACCATACAAGCTTCTTCATTTGAAATAATATCCGGTAATTTTCTTACCATATTTGGATGACACGCCGAAACCTCAGCATACCCTCCACTATAATCCAAAGACAACCCAACAGCATGACTCCAAGTTTCCTTACAATATTGAGGATTTCCATGTTTACAAGCATCGCACACCCCACAAGGTGATATAGGCAACCCCGTAATTCTATCTCCTACTTTTAAATCACTACGAGCCCCAGGATCAATTACCGTTCCACAAAACTCATGGCCCATAACTAAACCAACTGGTGCCCCCATATCCCAATAATGAATATCCGAGCCACATATTCCACAAGTATTAACTCTAAAAACAACACTGCCATCTTTACTTGTTGGGGCAACTCTCGACTTAACTTCTAACTTCTTTGGTCCTACTAGTTCAACACATTTCATACTAATCCCACTTTCTACTATCTATATAATATCATAAATTTAACGTTTAGAATACTAATTTTTTGTTCATAATAAATTTGAAAGGATTTGATATTATGATAATTGTTGTTGGTTCAAGAAGAGATGGTAACTCCCAAGAACTAGCCCACCTAGTTCAAGATATGTTAAATAAAGAAAGAATTTATTCTAAAATTATTGTACCTGGTAATCAAAAAATACACCTTTGTACAGGCTGTATGGATTGTGATAAAGACGGAGTTTGTGATTTTAAAGACGATATGGAACAAAATATTGAAGATATCAAAAATGATAATGTAATCATGTTCATTACTCCTACAAGGTGGAACCTCCTATCAGGAGATTTAAAAATATTTATTGATCGTCTAAACCCACTATATTCCAAAGGTCTACTTCGTGGTAAAAAACTAATTGCAGTATCTATTGGTTCCAAATCTCGTGATCTTTACAGTACCGAAGCTAGTCTTAGTGACTTAATCAGCTTTGCTGAAGCCGCCAAAATGGATGTTGTCCTTGATAAACAATTTTATGATTGCCTAGATTTTAAAGATATCTTAAAATATCAAGACGAAATTTCTAAATTTCTACTTGACGTCAAGCAGATTGTAAATTAAAAACATAGCACCCCACTATGTTTTATTTTTGAATATTTTTTATTGCGTTTATAACCGCAAGCTTCCCATATTCATAAGTAATACCACCTTGTAAATAAGCAATATAAGGCTCTCTTATTGGGCCATCACAACTAATTTCAATCGAACTTCCTTGAGTAAACGACCCACTTGCCATAATTATCTCATCATCATACCCAGGTGTACTAACCGGTATTGGTAAAACATTACTATCCACCGCACTACAAAGCTGTATTCCTTGAATAAATTTAATTTGCTTTTCTTTATCATGAAATACCACTCTCGTTACAATATCACTTCTAGCCTCATTATACTTAGGATACACTTCTACTCCCATTTTTTCTAGTATATAACTTGCCAAGATACCAGTTTTCACCGCTGCACATACAGCTTGAGGTGCCATGTAAAGTCCTTGTAAAAAGAAACGATTATTATTTAACGATGGTCCAATTTCCTTACCTTCTCCTGGCGCCGTTAATCTCTCAGCACAAAGTCCCACTAAATCTTTTCTACCAGCAATATAAGCTCCTGTACTAGCAATACCAGCCCCTAAATTTTTTATTAACGAACCAACTATAATATCCGCTCCACATTCCAAAGGCTCCTTCGTATTAACAAATTCACAATAACAATTATCTACCATAATAATAATATTTTTATCAATACTCTTAATCAACTTAGCAACTTTCTCTATTTTATCTAAACTAATAGTATCTCTATTGGCATAACCTACTGATCTTTGAATCTCAATTACTTTTACGGAATGTATCTTTAAATACTCAGCAATTTTATCATAATCAAAATCATTATCAACTAAATCAATCTGATCATAATCTATCTTATAAGACTTTAAAGAACTAGCATTTTCTCTTATCCCAATAACCTCGTCTAACGTATCATATGGTTTACCATTTATTGATAACAATGTATCTCCCGGACGAAGTAACGCAAATAAAGTAACCGTTAAAGCATGCGTCCCACTAATTAACTGCGTTCTAACTAAAGCATCTTCCGCTCCTAAAACACTAGCAAATATACGCTCTATCTTATCTCTTCCAGTATCATTATACCCATACCCATTAGTCGTATTAAAATCACTTTCACTTAAATTTTCTTTCTTAAAAGCATCCAATACCTTCTTACTATTAAATAAACAAATATCTTCTTGTTTACTATATAACTCTTTATTATTTAATTCACATTCTAAAACTAAATCTTCTATCATTACTTCAAACCTCCATCAACTCTTATTAACGTTTTATTTACATAACTAGCGTTATCGCTACATAAAAACTCAATAACATTGGCAATTTCTTCTGGGTCTGCAAAACGTCCTAGTAAAATTTTTTCTTCTTCAGCTTTTTTGAATTCTTCACTCAAAGTTTCATTCATTTTCGTATTAACCCAACCCGGTGCCACCGCATTAACTCGTAAATTTGGAGCCAACATATTCGCCATATTTTGCATTAAAGATATAACTCCAGCCTTTGAGGCATCATAGTCAATACTTTCAATATAAGGTGTATCTACCCCATTCGTACTTGAAACAAAAATAATCTCCCCACCACTATTTATCTTCTTTACTAAAAGCTTTGTCAAATAATAAGTACCTGTCAAATTAGTGTTAACCACTTCACTAAATTCTTCATAAGTTTTTAAGTTAAAATCATTATCCAAAGCAATACCTGCATTATTAATTAAAATATCAATATTATCTAACTTCGATACTAACTCTTCAATAGAATTTTTATCATTCAAATCAAGTCTATATCCTTTAATATTATATTTTTCTTCTAACTTTAAAGCCTTAGTTTCATCACTACAATAAGTAAATATAACCTCATAATTTAAAACTAACTTAGATAAAGTTGCTAAACCAATACCCGAAGTTCCCCCTGTAATAAGTACTTTTTTCATATTTATCAGTCCTTTTCACTTCGTATTATATCATAATTTAAAGATTTTACATTTAAAAATATAAATGCTATACTACTATAATAAAGGAGTTTATTATCATGAAAAAAACATTAAAATTTATTAAGAAAAATTTTCTTTGGTTAATTGCTTTCGCTGGCCTAACCATATTTACATTTATTGTCAGAAGACTATTTACTAACAACATATCCCATATTGATTCATTCGTTTATGATCACATCAAATGGCTTATTTGTCCTCCTCTTACCCAGGTATTTAAAGTAATAACTGAATTTGGTAACTTTTATATCATGACCTTCATTTTAATAATTATTCTAATTACTGGTAAGGATAAAAGTTTTAAAAAGTATTTTACTATCAACTACGGTCTAGTCGCGTTACTCAACGTTTTCTTAAAAAGTATTTTCGAAAGACAGCGTCCAGTTGACATTAACTTGATAGTCGAAAAAGGATTCAGCTTTCCTTCAGGACATTCCATGGTCAGCTTTGCCTTCTATGGCTTTCTTGCTTACTACATATATCATAGTAACTTAAAGAAACCAACTAAGTACTTCTTAATCATCTTACAAGGTATCATTGTTTGTTTAATTGGTCTAAGTAGAATTTATCTTGGTGCCCATTACTTTACAGATGTTATTGGTGGTTTTAGTATAACTGCTGTCTACTTAGTTTTATACATTAAATTTGTTTATCAAAACCAATTAGCCAAAGAAAAAGAAGTTAAATAACTTCGTCTAAATTAGTATTTTCTTCCCTAAGGATATCGGCAAATTCAACCTTAAATCGAGCCATATCCTTTTTCTTTGAATCTTCATACACATTTTTACAATTAGCAATAGCTTGATATATATGACGCATTTTAACTTCTCTACTATTTTCAAATAAAGCATATGTAAAGGCATTTGATAAAATAGTTAAGCAAATATCGGGATAACGCGACGCAATTTCATATACTCTTTTATACTCATCTGTCATATCCACAATAAACGCCATAATTTTTTCTTTAATAAAATCCGTATAATTAAGTTTTACACCAATTTGTTTTTCTAACTTAGGATAAGTACCCATAAGAATTTTAATGGTTGTTTCTCTATCTGCTTCCACTACATCAACTTTTTGAAATCTTCTCAAAAACGCTCTATCTCTTAATATATATTGTTCATATTCTTCAGTTGTCGTAGCTCCTATCATTTTAATTTCACCACGATCTAATCCAGCCTTAAACATGTTAGCAAAATCCATTCCTGAAGCAGTACTTGAACCCTTTACTAAAAGATGAGTTTCATCAATAAACACAATCGTCTTTTGACGACTAGCTAGCTCTTTAACTAATAAATCCACACGTGATTCACTTTGACCTGCAACATTATAGTCCCCCATTAAAGAAGTTACATTAAGTTTATACAAATCATAACCAAATAAAGCATTAGGAACCATATTATTTTTAATACGATAAGCCAGTCCTTCTACTATAGCAGTTTTACCAATACCTGGTTTACCAACTAAAAGTGCTGATTTTTCTGGCGTAAGCATGATTAAAATAACTTGTTTTATTTCTTCTTCTCTACCAATTGCCGGATCAGTTACATACTCTTTCTCAATTAAATTTTGTCCATATATATCTAAAATACTAACTTGATTGTCCATTTTTTCATCTCCTTTATCATTATATCGAAAAATAGCCAAAAAGAAAAGCAAATCCATTAACTAGATTTGCTTAATAAACATAAATGGCGCCTGATGTAGGACTCGAACCTACGACCTAACGGTTAACAGCCGTGCGCTCTACCGACTGAGCTAATCAGGCAACTTACTCACTAATTATATAAAAACCCATTCGATTAGTCAATACAAAATTAGTGATTTTTTTAAAATTTTTGCTACTTTTTTAATTTTCGTTCTAATTTAATACCATATTACCAGGATAATCATAATTATCTATCTCATTTATATCCTCTAATAAGTAGCAAATTCTATTAACCTCTAAGTATTTCTTGAAACTTTCATAAGAACCGGATATAAACGCCTCATAAAAATATCCAAAAAAAGGTATCTCTACTTTGTCATTTATTATTCCCGTTCCCACTAAATAGCTACGTACTAAAGCATTATCCTTAGTATTATATGTAACTAAATTAATTGGTGATATCAAAACCTTACCTAAACCAACTACTTGATTATCATTTTCCACACCTAATTCTATCAAATAATCATTATTTTTTAATCTAGTTATTTCTTCTACTATATCCTTGCTTTTCATAGAGTTAAAACTTCACCTCATCATATCCCAAATAAAATTGCTTTGGCACCTTACAATTAAATTCCATTTTTATATTTTTAAAAGGATGCACTATTACTAAATGATAATGATGTAATGCCAGCCTTCCAATTCCATTAGACTTTGCTTCATACTTCTTATCGCCAATAATTGGATGTCCTAAATAACTCATTGTTGCTCTAATTTGATTTTTTCGTCCCGTCTTTATATTAATCTTAAGCATCGAACTACTCTTATTAGTACTTATAACTTCATAAGAAGTAATCGCTTTCTTACCCAAATTTTTATCTGGTGTTACAAAAACCTGTAAACTCTTAGTCTCTCTAAGATAGCAAGTAATCGTATCTTTCTTTTTCTCCATATGACCTTCAACTAGGGCAATATACTCTCTAGTAAAACAATCCCAGTTCTTTTGCAACTCATTTTTCATACGTTCAGTCTTTGCAAACAATACAATACCCGAAGTATCTTTATCTAATCTATGAACAATAAAAACCTTTTGATTTTTCTTTCTAATGTATTCTCTTACTTCATGATATAAAGTATGTTCCTTATTCTTCTCTGTACCTACCGTTAATAACTTACTTGGTTTATTAACAACTAATAATTCTTTATCTTCATATATAATATCTAACTTTTTCATAAAACCTCATGCATAATTGTACCATAGAAATCAATTTAATGGTAAAATATTTAGTACCAAGGGGGAATATCATGAAAATAGACAGTATTACTCAAAAACAATTAATCGATATTAAAAACCAATTAAATAAGAAATACGATAAAATACCATTAAAGAATAAGAAAGAATTAATTAATTGTTATAGTGATATTATTACTGTTGATAATATTTTAAATAGTTATTATATCCCACCTACTTTTAATGAAGAACTAACTTTCTTTGACTATTTAATTACTTTAATCGATAAAATTACTGATGCTGATGAAACTCTAAATAATTGCAAAAAATATTTTAAAGTTTTAAATAACTATTACTTTAATCCTGGTTTCTACGAATTATATTATAAATACCAAAACCAAGCTTATTCTAATCAAGACTATATCGATATGGTTAAAGAGTTCTTCAAAGATAAGGACTATCTTAATAATAATCTAAAAACTTTATTTAAAAGTAATCACTTTACTCTTAATTTTTTTAATGAAACTTATGATGATTCCTGTGGAGCCTTCTACTATTTAAGAAAATACAATAAATATATTGCCTTTATTCCTAATTATCAAAGTATTGAAAAAGGCATTATCATGGCTCATGAATTAACTCATGGTACTTCTCTAGTAGAAAACAAAGACCACTTACTAAGTACATCAAAAACAGCTTTTAGAGAATTTGATAGTTTATTTATAGAACTTCTAGCCTGTGATTTCTTTAAGAATATTAACGAAAGTGAAGCTCTAAACAGAAAAAGATTCTTACACGCTACTATTATCAACAGTATAAATACAGTCTATGAAAAGAAAAACATCATTGCCGAACTAAAAAAATTAAACTTACCTCTTTATATTGCTGTTCAAAATTTAAGCTCAATCAATCCTTTATATACAATCGACTACATAATTGACGTATTTGATACTTCTGTTCAAAGCGATTTATATTATTCAATAAGTTATCTTTATTCCCTAAAGCTATATTCAATTTATCAAGAAAACCCCAAAGAAGCTCTAAGTATCCTCAAAAATATCATTCACTTAAACAGTACTAAAGATTGCCTTGAGTACTTCAAACCCATTGAAAAAGATATTAATTTCGATTTACAAACATATAAAAAAAGCCTTAAGCTATAAGACCTTCTAAGTAATGTTCATACTCGTCCAAGATACTAAATATTTCTTGGGCGTTTTTACATTGACATATTTTATTCTTCATTTCCTTACTCTTAGGCATTCCTTTTAAATAGTAAAGAACATGACTTCTAATTTCTAACGAAGCACTAACCTCATTAGTATCTTCACATAATAATTTATAATGACGACGCATCATTGCAATCTTGTCTTTATAAGATACTTCTTTAGGTAAAGTTCCATCTCTTAAGTAATCAACACATTCTCTAACTAACCAAGGATTCCCTAAAAGACCCCTACCTATCATTACTGCATCGCACCCAGTTTCATCTAACATCTTTTTAGCTAGAAAACAACTAGTTACATCCCCATTACCAATAACCGGAATACTAACATTTTCTTTTACTTGTTTTATTATGTTCCAATCAGCATGACCAGAATATCCTTGAGAACGAGTTCTTGCATGCACTGCAATCGCACTAGCACCAGCACTTTCACATGCTTTCGCTACCTCTACAGCATTAATGTGTTCTTCATCCCAACCGGATCTTATTTTTACGGTTACCGGAATATCAACTGTGGCGACAACTCTACTTACGATTTCTTTTATTTTCTCGGGATTTTTTAAAAGAGCGCTCCCTGCTTGATTTTTAATAGCAACCTTTGGTACAGGGCACCCCATGTTAATATCAAGGATATCAGGCTTTTGTGTTTCAACAACTATTTTAGCTGCTTTAACAAAATCCTCAACATCACTACCAAAAATTTGTTGAGCAATTGGTCTTTCACACTCATCCATTTTTAATAAATCAAAAGTCTTCTTACTTTGATAGCATATTGCCTTATCACTAACCATCTCCGCATACATAAGACCAGCCCCCATTTCTTTAATAATCTTCCGAAATGAAGTATTAGAAATTCCGGCCATTGGCGCTAAAACAACTTGATTTTTTATTTCAACATTTCCTATTTTAAACATAGTTTACCCCCAAAACAAATCCTATTATACACCATGATTATAAGGATTTCACTATAATTTTTTTTCTAAATCAATTTCAACAAAATCATCTTGTCTTAATAAGAACCCATTCGCATCATCGGTATCTAACTGTAACTCAAAAAATCCATTTGGAGTTACTTTAAATTGAGCTTCAATTGTTCCAGGTTTTATTGTATTTATCTTAACAACAACCTTTTCATCATCAACAACTCCTAATTTTTTGGCATCTTCTGGTGAAATATGAATATGACGATTAGCAATTATTGCCGCAGGAACGCATACTTCTCCTAATGGTCCCACTAAAGTTATATCAGCCGCTCCATCTAAATGTCCACTCTTTCTCATTGGAGCATCTATTCCTAATTTATAACAATCTGTCTTTGATACTTCAACCTGGTTATAATCTCTAAGTGGTCCTAAAACTCTAACTCTATCTATTGATCCCTTTGGCCCTTTAATAGTTAACGTCTCTGCTGAAGCATATTGCCCACCTTGTTTTAACGGCCTTAAATATGTTAAATCTTCCTTACCAAATAATTTTTGATAAACCTCTTTAGTTAAATGACAATGTCTATTAGAAACACCTACTTGTACTTTCATATCAATCACTTTATCCTCTCTCTACTATTGTAGTATAGCACATAACTCAATAAGTAATTAATACTTAAATACCAATCTTAACATTAATTAACATAAAATTATTTTAATATTAACTTTTGAGTAACAAGAATATCTTCTATTTCTTCTAAAGATAATCCTAATATCATAGCCATTTTTTCATTAGATATATCATTATCTTTCATTGCCATAATAACTTTTCTTCGTTCTTGCGTTCTACCATCATTATATCCATGCATTTTTCCTTCATTAAATCCCAAGTTATATCCTAACTTTTTACCAACATACTCACCATTACAATATCCGGCTTGATATTCTTTTTCTAACGCTTCGTCTCTATGCTTTTTCTTTCTTAATCCTCCCATCAATTTCATTTATATCAACTCCTAATAAATCCTATAATTTTAATTCTTCAATATCATTCATCATAAATCTAATTTTATCTACTTGCTTATCCGTATGATAATGTCCACAATACCATTTTTGATACTGGGTATTATTTTCTATTTCATCTAAAAATTCTTCCGTACTTTTATCAACGTCTAACTGGTTTACATTTTCTAAAAACACTTCATAAGGCATGTACTTAAATGGACATGTATGCGATAAAATCACATCTATTTTATTATTGTATTTCTTTAAAGTTTTTCTAACATCATTTTTAATTTTTTCATTTGGTTGTTCACTATCATACCAGTTATATCCTAAAGCCAATCTATAATACTTATCAACAGAATAAGCTCCACCAATTACTAAAGTAGACAACCCATTAAAGTCGTATACTTCACCATCTTTGGCAAATAATATATTAGGATATTTTTCTTCATAATATACAATTCCATTATTAAATATTTTTGACTTATATCCAGCAATATTATAAGGACGTTCTTCATGATTTCCATGAATACAAAATAAAGTTATTGGCAACTCTTTCAAGTGATTTTTCAAAGTATAATCTTTGCTATCTAAATAATAGTTAATTCCAGCATCACCTAAAATTATCATAATATCATTTTGTGATATATTATTTTTATAGCAAAATTCAAATACCTGGTCATAATCTCCATGTTTATCTCCCGTAATATAAACCATATTTCCTCCACAAATCTCTATTAATGTACTTTTCTATCAAGCTTAAGTTCTTTTTTGTTAAGTATTTTTTCAACATCTTCAAGGTTAATATTCATAGTATCAGCAATTTCATTATTAGACATCCCCCGATTAAATAATCTTTTTATGATATTTCTTCTCTCTTCAACACGCCCACGTTCTTTTCCAATTGCAATACCACGCTTTTCACCACGTTCCTCTCCAACCTCTTCACCATAACCATAACCCTCAGCATATTCTTCTTCCAACATATGTCTATTATAGGCATCTCTATCCCAACTCCCATCAGCTTTATAAAACATTACCATACTTTGATACACTCCTCTCAATATTTTATCTTTTTGTACGATACCATTTAATTCTAATATACTCTCCATATCCTCTAAAGTTTTAGGTACTAAAGGATATAAATAATCATATATCTTTCGTTCACTTTTAGTATATCCATTAGTTTTTAATTTGTCAAGATATATATGATAAGTTTCAATAAATTGGTATTTATTGAAATCTGTACCATACGTCGTATCATGCTTTATCAAATCCAAATTACCTTTATTTGATTCTTTATAAATACTTATTGAATATATTTTTATATTCACATTGTATTTCTTCTTACCATTCTTATCAATTTTTATTCCATAAATTGAAGCCATTCTATTTGAATAGTCTAAAGACTTTAAATTGGTAATTTTACTATACTTAGTATAAGCTTCAATATCTACATAAGTATCATCATCTATTTTATAAACTAAATCCCCAATTCTAGGAACTGTATCTTTTTTAGATCCTGGTAAATTAGGATCGATAAAATCACCTTTAACTACTACTTTGTAATCTAAATTACAAATCAAAGAAATAAACATTGCTACATACTCTTTGTTATCTCTTAAAACTCTTTTAAAATCAAAGTCTTTCATGGGATTAATTTTTATTTCGTTTGTATATAATTTATTCATTTTTATCCTCCAAAATTTAGTTTAAGGAAAAGGTTAAATATTTCTCTCCCTCTACTACTCTTTATTACCGGAAAAGTGCCGATTTTCTTTTTTTTCTTTGCATTTTTTGCAAATTTCTTTTTAAAAGTGCCAAATTTGACGCAAATTTGACACTTTTTATCTCATAATTTTCTTTTTCTTAAACTAAATTTTTTTTCTAAATCAATCTCATTTTACTCATTAGCATAATTATCAAAATAACCTTGAATTAACACCACAGGTGTACCCTTATCACCAGACCCACTAGTTAAATCAGCTAAAGACCCAACTAAGTCCGTAATTCTTCTTGGTGTCGTACCTTGAGTAACCATTTTACCTACTAAGTTATTATCCTTACTCCTAATCTCCTTCTTCATAGCGTCAACCAAGTCTTCTCCTCTTAAATCAGCTAACTTATTATCACTAACATACTTTAACTTTATCTCATTAGGAGTACCTTCTAACCCACTCGTATAAAAAGGACTAACAACTGGGTCTGCAAGCTCCCAAATATGCCCAACAGGGTCTTTAAAAGCTCCATCACCATACACCATAACTTCTAAATCTTTTCCAGTTAACTCTTTCATTTTCTTTTGAATATCTAAAATTAACTTTTCTCCATCCTTAGGAAATAACTTAAGTCTTTCTTCCGTAGACTTATTAGACCCTAATAAACCATACTTAGGATTATACCCACTACCATTATTACTCTTATTCATAATATCCGTTAGACTATAACATAAAGCTCCCGTCTTACTAAATAACTCTTTTGTATGTTCTCTTGTATGAATATCACAATTTAATACATAAGGTGTATATTTTAAGATATCTAAAGGGTTATTAGAAAACACAAACTCTATTTCACAATCTTCACTTTTAACTAAATCACGATAAAATGATACCATATTAATCCCTGTAAAAGGATGAATAAAATCTCCAAAGTATTCATTATAATCATTCTCTGTAATAATACTAC
Source organism: Coprobacillus sp. CAG:605 (assembly GCA_000433255.1). Lineage (GTDB taxonomy): Bacteria > Bacillota_I > Bacilli_A > RF39 > UBA660 > CAG-605. The sequence continues at coordinate 41,222 of HF998215.1, forward strand.
TTAAATTAAATGGTGATCTACTAAGCCTATTCTCATCTAATATTCCATTACCTACCTCATCACTAGGAAACGATAACAACATCACTATCTTTTTAGCACCTCTAGCAATACCTTTTAATATAAGGGAAAATCTATTACGACTAAGAATTGGATATACTACTCCTACCTCCCCATTTACATATTTATCTCTTATATCATTAGCTATATCATCAACTGTACAATAATTACCTTCACTAATACCAACCACAGCTTCTGTTACACAAATTATATCTTTATCATGAATCTTAAATTCTTCATTCTTAGAAGCCTTAATAACACTATCTACTACAATATTAGCAAGATTATCTCCTTCTTTAATAATAGGTGTTCTAATACCTCTTGAAGTTGTCCCAACCATTCTCATATTTATATCCTCTTTTCTATTTTACTTCTTTATCGTATCATAGTTTATGCTTAAACTCTAGGAAAAATACTTGTTTATTGTAAAGTTATTTTACTACTACTCCAGGTATACCTACTACAGTCTTATTACTTTCAATATTATTTAAAACTACACTATTAGCGCCTATCTTAACATTATCTCCTATCATTATATTACCAAGTACTTTAGCACCACACCCTATAATAACATTATTCCCTATTGTTGGATGTCTTTTTATACCCTCACTACTAACCCCACCTAAAGTAACACCATGATATATTAAAACATCATTTCCTATTACACTAGTCTCTCCAATTACTACTCCACAACCATGGTCTATAAATAACCTTTCTCCTATCACTGCTCCTGGATGTATCTCTATACCAGTTCTTCTTTTAGCTCTTTCACTTATTAATCTTGCTAAGAAGTATATTTTATGTTCATATAGAAAATGCGCTATTTTATAATATATTAATACTTTAAAACATGGATATAATATTGCTTCAATATTACTTTTTATTGCTGGGTCTCTTTGTTTTATTGTTCTTATTACTTCTTTTATATATTTCATATTTTCACCTAATCTTACTATTATTAGATGTTTTATTTGTTATTTTAACCATAAAAGTCGCCCAATATGGTATATTTGTTACACCATATTGGGCGACTAATTA
>HF998215.1:42341-42504 GCA_000433255.1 Coprobacillus sp. CAG:605
GCGACTAATTATCGGTCGGCTACAGCCGACATATCGTCTTCTTCTCTCACTCTATAGAATCTTCATACATATATCATGTATCTAATTAACCCTTTTCTATATCATCATATATAGTTTTACCTATTGATAAGTCCGGTGGCGGCGCCGGCCTCACACTGCCGAG
>HF998216.1 GCA_000433255.1 Coprobacillus sp. CAG:605
ACCACAAATTATCATGTTTGAAAATAAAGATTTTTCAAAAAAGTCTATTTTCACTAAGCCTTAATAAAATAGAAATAAAGAAAGAAAGATACTACGTAAATAAAAAAAGAACTACTCACTAGTCCTTTGGTTTCATAATAGGAAATAACACAACATCTCTAATAGACTCTTGATTATAAATTAACATCATTAATCTATCAATACCAAAACCTAAACCAGATATTGGAGGCATGCCTTGTTCCATAGCCGCCATAAAATCTTCATCTAAGTCCATAGTCTCGTCATCCCCCTGTTTCTTCGCATTTAATTGTTCCACAAAGTTTTGTCTTTGAACCTCTGGGTCAACAAGTTCACTATAAGCATTACAAATCTCTGTCCCACAAACAACAACTTGGAATACATCAACTGCATTCTTATCATTATCATTTCTTCTAGCTAAAGGTTTTAAAATAGCTGGATAATTATAAAGAATAGTTGGTTGAATAATATTAGCGCGAATCTTCTTCTTATATACAAAGTCAATTATTTGACTTAAAGACTTATATTCAATCATATCATTCATCGTAAATAAACCTTTACTTACTACTAATTCTTTTAATTCATTAGGGTCTTCAATCTCTAAGAAATTATCTCCAAGTAATTTCTTCATTTCTTCAATATAATTAATTCTCGTCCATGATTCTTTACCAAAATCAAGTTCATTACCACGATAATCAATTGTTGTTGTTCCAACTAACTCTAATAAAGCATTTCTAATAAAGTCTTGGAAGAAAACAATCGTATTTTCAAAATTCCAATATGCTACATACCATTCTACTTGCGTAAATTCTTGTAAATGTTCTGTATCCATACCTTCATTTCTAAAGCACTTAGCTACTTCATATACTCTATCATAACCAGCTGCAATACATTGTTTTAAATAAGTTTCCGGAGCAATTCTTAAATTCATATCTAAATCTAAGGCATTATGATGCGTAAAGAAAGGTTTAGCAGCTGCCCCCGATACAGCCGTTTGCATAATGGGAGTCTCTACTTCTAAAAATCCATTCTCTCCTAAATACCTATGTAAAAAGTTATAAAACTTACTTCTACCTAAGAATACCCTTCTACTATCTTCATTCATAATTAAATCAACATATCTTTGACGATACTTCATTTCTGTATCAGTTAAACCATGAAACTTCTCAGGTAATGGTCTTAAAGCTTTACCTAAAAATTTAAAACTATGTACTCTTAAAGTCTTCTCACCGGTTTGAGTAGTAAATATCTCACCAGTCGCACCAATAAAGTCTCCTGTATCAATTAACTTCTTAAAGAAAGCATAATTCTCTTCCCCAACACAGTCAATCTTAAACTCTAATTGTAAATCAGCTTCTAAATCTCTAATTCTAATAAAACTTAACTTACCCATTTTACGCATAAATATAATACGACCAGCAACACTTACATCCGTAGTCTCATCACTTAAATTACGTGCTTCAAGTAGTGTATGCGTTCTTTTAAAAGAATCAGGATAAGGATTACAAACTTTACTAATTTCTTTTAATTTTTCTCTTCTTACTGTTTCTTGTTCAGTATATAATTTTTCATTCATATAAACACTTCTTTTCTTTGTTTTTTCATGTTAGATAATACCATAAGTTCTAATTCTAGTCAATTTTATCTTCACTAATTTCTTCAAACTTTTTATCTTTAACCTCATTAAATAACTTACTCATAGTAATATTACCCTTAGTTAACCCCCTAATACTTAAATCTTCGGCTTTATTATTAGCAATTCTTAAATTATTTTCACTCGATAATAATGCCTCTTTAGTCTTCTGTAAATGGTCTATTGTTTTATCTATTTCTTCAATAGCTTTCTTAAACTTATCACTAGCTAATCTATAGTTTCTTCCAAAAGATTCTTTAAATTTATTCATATTATCTTCAAAATTAGTTATATCTATATTTTGTTCTTGAATAGTAACTAACTCTTTCTTATACTCTAAACTATTTAAACTAATATTTCTAATTAAAGTTATTAATGGTATAAAAAATTGTGGTCTAATAACATACATCTTAGGATACTTATAAGATACATCTACTATCCCTGTATTATATAATTCATTATCTATTTCTAGTAATGACACTAATACGGCATATTCACAATTCTTTTCTTTTCTATCTTTATCTAATTCTTTAAAGAAATCTTCATTCTTATGTTTACTACTAGTTGTATCTCCCTCATTCTTCATTTCAAACATAATTGATACTATCTCAGTATGATCACTATCAAAATCTCTATAAATAAAATCTCCCTTAGAACCAGTCTTACAATCATTATCTTTCTCAAAGTAAGCATGAGGAAATAAAGGTCTTAACTTATTAAATTCCATACTACAATGTTGTTCTAAAGATTCTCCTATCATTTTAGTAGATTGTCTTGCTTTAAAATCTTTATAATACGCTATTTGTTCATCTTTCATTTTTATTTTATTTTCATAAGAATCTTTAAGATTAGTTTCTTTATTTATATATTCTTGTTTGCTTATTTCTATTTTATTAGCTAAATCAGTTATTTCTTTATCTTTTTCATTTAAAGATGTTTTTAAGTCTAGTTCATACTTAGTATCTTTATTTTTTAATTCTCCCTTTAGTTTCTCTATCTCTAAGTTTTGTTTATTTATTTCTTCTAAGTAATTATTTTTTATTGTAGTTTCTTGATTTCTTAGCTCATTCTTTAAGTTAAGTATCTCTTCATTCTTCTTACTAATATCTTTACTATGTTCTTGTTCAATATGATTTCTAATAATTTCTAGTTCTTGTTCTTTATCTTTCTTATATCTATTTTCTAATTCTTTTATTTCTTTATCATATTCTTGATTTTTAATTTGTTTAACTATTTTATCATAGTCTGTTTCATTTATTTGGAATATTATCCCACAATTAGGGCATTTTATTTCATTCATGAAGCACCTTCTTTCTATTTTCTTGAAAAGTTATTCCAGTGTACTAGAATAACTTTTCATACTTAGTACTAAAATATTTTAGGTATAAAGATAAATCCCCCAATTATTGCCGCTACTATAGCTAAAACTAATACTGCCCCAGCCGCAATATCTTTAGCTAACCCCGCTTTCTCATTCTTATAAGGCATAACCATATTAACAACAGTCTCAATTGCCGTATTAAATAACTCTGCAGAAATAACTACCCCAAACAAAATAAAACAAATATACCATTCTACCATACTAATTTGATAAACAAACCCTAATATAATAACCAAAATAACAGCTAAACAATGTATCTTCATATTTCTTTCTGACTTAAAAGACTTATAAATACCCCAAAAAGCATATTTAAAACTATTAAATAAATTCTTAGCGCCCTTAATAAATACTTCTCTTCTACTCATCATAACTCTTCTTCAAAACCTTTCTATAACTATCTAAAGACTCATTCTTAGAATATCCTAATAACTCCATAATATAAACATAAGTATCTAAATCAGCATCATTAACCCAATTAGGATTACTAATCACATTATTAACAATATTTCTTAAATTTATATCTTCTATATTATCTAATCTTTTCTTAAACTCTTCTAACATCAACACTAATCTCTCCTATTCCAGGTAACGACTTATCTTTATCTCCTTCAATAAATCTATAAGCCCCACTAGTAAATAACATTTCTATATGACTACCCATAATATTATTAAAAACATTTCCATCATATAAGTAATATTCATTATTTTCTATATCTTCTAAATCGCCATTACTACTAAAAGTTATTAAACTAACCACCTTTAAAGGCTTATTTCTAACAATATATTTTATATTACAATAATTACTACATCCATATATCGCATCTCTACATTTAAGTAAGAAATAAGCCATATCACTCATCATAGTATCATCATGTATATAATCTCTAAACATTGATAATATTATACTCTTTTTTTCTTCTAAAGTAACTATATTTGCTCTTAAAGCTTTTCTTTTTAGTATTTCTAATGAATCTATGTACTTAAAATCTTTATCTTTTTTATCTAAATACTCATTAACTTTATTTAAAGACTCCATAAATTCATCTTGTTGTAAGATAGAAGATCCTAAGTACTCAAACCCCTCTAAGTTCATACCTAACTTTTCTTTAGCAATATCTGAAGATAAAACTGACTTTGTTGAATCAACATGAATTATAAAATCATTAACTAATATAACAGCCTTAGAATGTCCTTGAAATAAACTATCTTCCGTCTTAATTCTATTTTGCCCATTAAGTATTTGAGAAGGTATCCCTAAACTATCACATAATTTAGTAAATATTAAAACAAACTCATGACATATAACTAAATTATTCTTATCATTAATACTTTCTATTCTTTCTATACTCTTATGCGGTATATTAACAACATCCCCCATAGCCATATATAAATCATCATACGATAACTTCTCACATAATCTTCGATATAAATAATATATTTTCTCTAACTCATTAAAGTTAGTATTACTAATCTCTCTAAGCAAGTTATTCTTAAAATCACTATCTATTTTAACTTTATCTAAGTTAGTTTTATTCTTAATAAAGTTATCTTTATCTACTGGTATTCTACTATAATGTTTTGTAAAATAATCTAACCCCATATTCTTAAAATCTCTAAGTACTTCATTACCAAGCCATATTTTAATCAACTTATTAACTACATCTTCTATATCTAATCCAAGTACTTTCTTAGACTTTAATTCATATTCATAATCATTCTTAGTACTACTATTAAAATTATCAAAATATCTATATAAATCATAATAACTAACATTATTATCAATAATTATTGTACTAGCATATACCCTATAAAGCATTCTAACATTACTCATAATCTTGGTACTAATCTCTGTTGGAAAGTTAAACTTCGTACATATATTAACTCCTCCTATATCAATTGGATCTTTATTCAAAGTTAATAATAACTCTTCTAAGTTAGTATTACTAATCTTACTTAATATATCATTAGAACTTAATAACTTTATAATATCATCAATTCTTTTATTATCTACTTTTCTATCTTTAATATGACGGTAATAATATTCATAAGTATTAATACTTTCTAATTCTTTTATCTTTCTTCGTTCTAAAAAATTAAATTGATCTAAATTTTCTTTAAAAAACCATCTTAATTCTTTATAATCATAACATATACATACACTAGTATTTTCTTTCGATAATCCTTCTAAATTAATACTTCCTTTATTAATAAGACTTTCTTTAAGTAAATGATATACACTACCATTATTAATAGCCATTTTAATTAAAGGTACTAAACTATCATTATCTTTATGGTATTTATCATCATCAAAATAAATATTATTATCTTTAACATATACTAAATTATTATTTATAAATGGTATCTGCATCGTTATCACCCTATAGTAAAAGTATACCAAAATTTATTGATTTAGAAAAGATAATGTCTTTTCCCATACTTATGGGCTTTTTTTAGCTTCATTTCAAATTAGTCAGACTTCCATTCTAAAAAAGTCAAAAATTATAATATAAAAGCCAATTTTATTACGCTACAGGCGTAATTTTTTGCCAATTTTATCAATTTATTACGCTATAGCGTAATTTTTTAGCAAAAATATTAAAAAAAGCAAAATATTACAGTTTTTCAATTTCTGTAAAAAAACTTATACCATCTTTAAAAATCAGCACTGTTTTCAAGCAAAATATATCTAGCATGATATATTTTAGCTTACAAAAATTCAAAAACTGTAATTTGAAGTATATGAAAAAAGATAGTATATTACCAATCGAAGGAGAAAAAAAATCTGTTATTCTATAAATTACCCCTTAAAAACTATATATAAACTTAAAATTCACTATCCAATCTATTTTCTCCTTCAAAACAAAAAGAGTACTCGGAAAAACACACCCCGCGTACTCTTTTTTTTAATTTTCACTTAATTTTTTATAATATTCATATCTTTCTTTAGCATTTTCTATTTGCATATCAAGTAATTCTTTAGCAAGGCTTCCATCCTTATTCATTAAAGAACGATATCTAACTTCATTCTTCAAGAAATCTTCATACTTCGTATAATCTGGTTCCTTACTATCCATATACAACTTCTTATCAACTGGGTTATAACGCATTAAATTAACATAACCACAATTAACTGCTAACTTTTCTTCATTTATTGAACAAGACATACCACCCTTAATACCCTGTTCAATACAAGGACAATAACAAATTACAATACTTGGTCCCTTATGCTCTTCGGCTTCTTTAAAAGTCTTAATCGTTTGCATCATATTAGCGCCAAAAGATACACTTCCAACATATGTATTCGGATAACACATTGCAATCTTGAATAAATCCTTCTTAGGTACTTTCTTACCCATATTAGCAAATTCTGCAACCGCACCCAATCTTGTCGACTTCGAAGATTGTCCACCCGTGTTAGAATATACTTCTGTATCTAAAACGATAATATTAACATTCTCACCACTTGATAAAACATGGTCGATACCACCAAAACCGATATCATAAGCCCAACCATCTCCACCAACAATAAATACACTTCTTGCTGGAACATAATCAATTAACACGCGTAAATCTTTTGGAATATCTAAACTTTCTAACTCTTTTTTTACCTCGTTAGTCTTTTCAAAATCATCCTCATTATTTAACCATATATCATATAATTCTTTAACCTTATCATCAACCGCACCATAAGTACTTTGAATAATATTCTTAATACGTTCATGCATTAACTTATAAGAATTATAAATACCAAAACCAAACTCAGCATTATCTTCAAACAATGAGTTAGCCCAAGGTACTAAGTAAGGTGTTGAAGGTGCCGAACCACCATAAATAGAAGAACAACCAGTTGCATTGCTAATAACCATTTTCTCTCCAAATAATTGACTAATAGTCTTCAAATAAGGAGTTTCTCCACAACCAGCACAAGCTCCACTAAATTCAAAATATGGCTTTCTTTGACTACATCCTTTAATAGTAAATTTATCAAATAACTCCGGATTTTTATGCGTATCAAACATCTTATTAGCGTATTCTTGATTCTCGTAAGTAGCATTACCAAATTCTAAAGCCTTCGCTCCATTCTTACCAGGACAAATATTTATACATAAGCCACAGCTAGTACAATCAGCTTCACTAACCACAATTTCATAATTATAATCAGTCTTACCTAATACTTTAATACCACGTTCAGACTCACCTTCCGTAATAATCGGTCTAATAACAGCATGTGGACAAACCGAAGCACATAAACCACATTGAATACAATTTTCTTTCTTCCATTTTGGAACACTAGTTGCTACACATCTCTTTTCTTTAGCAGCAAGTCCTTGAGGAAAACGTCCATTTCTTAATTCCATAACATCATTAACACTTAAAGAATCGCCCTTACGATGATTAATTACTTCAAAAATATCTTTATCTAAACTCTTTTCTTCCGTAACTAAATCCCAAGGATTACTAAATAATCTAACATTGTTAATCGCACCATCTAAAGCCTTAATATTCGCATTAACAACATCTTCACCCTTATTCATAAACTTCTTCTTAATAGAATCAACTAAACATTCTTTAGCATTAGGAAAATCTAGTATTCTTAAAATATCCATTTCCATAATCTTACTAATCTTACCCTTAATTCCACAATCTATAGCTAAACTATCCGCATCAATAACAATAATTCTTGCATTCTTATTTCTTAAAATATTAACATCTTTCAAACTAAATAACTTCACTAAATCATTATCACTCTTATTAGAGTTAATTAAAATTATGGGATTATTATTAAGATTATTAAATAAATCAAAAGTCTTTATATATTCATCTTTAGTAATAACTAATAGATTAGGATTAGTAACATAGTATGGGGCATTCATCATATGATCCCCTATTCTTAAATGACATACTGTAACCCCACCACTCTTCTTACTATCATATTGAAAATATCCTTGAACATAAGAATCCGTATGCTCTCCTAGTAAATGTAATATATCTTTCGAAGTACTAACCATACCATCTGAACCATAACCATATATTAATATTTCTCTATTACATACTTTAAAAGTATCTTCAATAGGTGCTAAGCTTAAATTAGTAACATCGTCATTAATACTTATTGTAAATGAATTTTTCAAAGTAGTTTCTAACATATTATATACTGCTAAAATATCATTAGGAGTAGTATTCTTACTAGCAATACCATATCTTCCGCCAACAATCTTTATGTCTGTATCTTTTAGAGCAGCCACAACATCTAAGTATAATGGTTCCCCAATTGAACCAGATTCCTTAGTTCTATCTAATACCGCAATATCACTAACAGTACTTGGTAATACGTCCTTTAAATGTTCTACACTAAATGGTCTATATAAATGAACTTCGATTAAACCATATTTTTTACCTAGTTTATTATATTTATCTACAACTAACTTTATCGTATCACAGACACTACCCATAGCTACAATTACATGTTTAGCATCAGATGCTCCATAATAGTTAAATGGTTTATAATCCGTATGCATAATTTCATTTATCTTATTCATGTAATCGACAACAACATCAACAGTCTTGGTATAATCATTATTTCTTGCTTCTAAACTTTGAAAATAAATATCTTCATTCTCTGCCATACCAGCTTGATAACCACATGCTACATTTAAAGCTTTATGTTTAAACTCTGCTACTTTATCAAAGTCAATTAAACTTAAAAGAGCTGTTTCATCAATTGCTTCAATAGTATTTATTTCATGACTTGTTCTAAATCCGTCAAAAAAATGTAAGAAAGGTACACTAGCTTCAATCGCACTTAAATGCGCTACTGCGGCCAAATTTTGAGCATCATAGACATTAGTTGACGCTAAAATAGCAAACCCCGTTCCACGTGTAGCATAAATATCACTATGGTCTCCAAATATTGATAGCGCATGAGTTGCCACAGTACGAGCGGCAACATGCATAACTCCTGGTAATCCCTCACCTGCAATCTTATACATATTTGGTATCATTAAAAGTAACCCTTGCGAAGCCGTAAAAGTTGAAGCCAAAGTACCACTCAAAAGAGCACCATGCATACATCCAGCCGCCCCAGCTTCACTTTGCATCTCTATTACTTTAACATCTTCATTAAATAAATTCTTCTTTTTATTACTTAAATTATCTACATTACTAGCCATTGGACTAGAAGGTGTTATTGGATAAATTGCTGATAACTCACTAAAAAGATAAGCAACCTCACTGCAAGCTGTATTTCCATCTACTATTTTTTTCATTAATATTTCCTACTTTCTTTAATTAAACTTTTTTTTCATTGTTCTTTCACTAAACAATTCTAACCTTTTATATATTAATTTATCTCTTAAATCGATAGTAATCCACCAAACCCCTAACTCTTGAAATCTATTCTCCATTCCTCTATGTAATCTTTTATTTACTAAGCAAGGAATATGTACTATATTATCGGGATATTTTACTACATGGGTATGACTATGACCCCTAAACGCTAAATCTATATCATAATATTGATATCTTTCAAATATCTTTTGATTACTTTTATGTCCATGCATCATTAACATATTATAATCATTTACCTTAAATATTCCATCACTACCCCCTAAGTACTCAATATCATCTCTATTTTTACTAATATACTTAATAATATCTTTATCAATATAATTCTTCCACCAACCATCATGATTTCCACTAATCATTATTGTTGGCACTCCAAACTCAGGATAATTTTCTATAAAATACTGACTTTGCATTTCAAAGCTATAATATCTTAAATTATCTAATTGATCTTGAAAACTAGAAACACCATCTACTACATCACCACAATGAATAACATAATCAACATCATTTTGTATTACTTTATTAGCTAAATAATCTAATATATCTCTTCTATCTTGATAACACCCTAAATGTGTATCAGCAATTGCTAGTAATTTTATATAATTTCCAGGTATTTCTTTTTCAATTAATCTTTTTCTAGCCTTATCATCTTCATTCGTCAAAGCCATCTCTAATAATTCATTTTTTAAATATTCCAAGTACTCTTTTTCCATATTACTTACACACATAATTATTACTTTGATAATAATCTATTATACTTTGATATTCACTTAAATTATCAGGTACACTAATAGTCTCACTCTTAGAAGCTATTTTCTTCGTATCATCAAATGTATAACTACTATCACTCTTTAAACTTTGATAACTACTATCTTGATAATAATTTCTCGTAATACTTTTTGTACTTCTACTTAAAATGTTATTAGCATTAAAATATAATAATATCTCTTCGTTTTCATAATAACTAAAATCCTCTGCAAATGAACCCTTAGTACAACTTACTTTAACACTAGCATCCACTACATTAACGCTTATTTCTTGTTCACTTGTATTTCCTAAGTCATCTTTTGAAAGTATCACTGCTGTTACAATACCAGCCTTAGATGTATCAACACTAGATTTCAAATCATATTCACAGTTTGATAAATCATTACATTCTGCTACCAGCATATCCTTAGTAATTTTATCGCCAATATTTACTTCAATATTACTCTTTGGGGTAATTACTGGTCCCTTAGTATCTTTAATTATTATTGTTCCTTGTTTAATCGTTGTTCCATATCTTACGGTATAAGGATAACTTCCAACTTTTTCTTCTACTTTCGACAAGTCCAACGTATAATCTAAATCACTTATATTAGTTAAATTTATATAATAACTACTAGCTTGTGGTATCGTATCTCCCAGTTCTAGTGTTACAACCTTCACACTAAAATTGGCGGGATTATGTGATATTAAATAATAATATACTAAGTACCCGCCACCCCCTAAGAACGCAATAAAAAATATACTTAGAATAATATTTGTTATTTTCTCACGTGGCGTAACAATACTAACCCTTTTACCTTTTTTATTTACCTTAACTTCTTCTTTTTTATTGTAATCAACCGGTTTTGGTAAACTTTGAGCTTGCATTACAACTTTCTCATTACTTAGTGACGCTAATACGACTGTGTTTTTAGCGGCCTTAACATCACTTGTCTCGCTAATTACTACGGCCCCATTATTTTCTCCAACATTATCCGTTGTACTACTTACTTCTTTAACTGTACTTTGGGGGTTAGTAGCAGCCTCATTAACTGGTGGACTAGCATTTATATTAGTATTTTCATCTGGATTTACTACTGTTTTTTCTTCTATTTTGTTATCCTTTTTATCCTCATCCATAAGCATACTCTCCTAATATAAATATTACTATTTTTTTTACTTTTTTTCAACCTAAAAATATTAATGTTGCAACTTTTAAGCAAAAAAAGATAGTTCTAAACTACTTCTAACTTAAACAAAAGTGAGCACCTAAATACTCACTTCTTTATCAAATCCATTACTAAGCTATTATTTCTTGAAACAATATACACTAAATAACCATTATATACCCCTTTATAACGATTTTGTACTAAGTTCAACTTTTCATTATCATTTTCTTCAGTTAACTTACTTTCCAAATTTTGATAATATTCTTCCATAGCTTTATCTATTTTCTTAGCGTCACTACTATTCTTTGGTTTAATAATCATATACCCTGTAACCTTACTTACTATCATCGCATTCTTAACCATATAATCATTACACCAAGATGTATCTATCCCAAACTTTTCTTCAATATCATCTTTCTTATATTCTCTTAAGATATCAAAAACTCTTATTTGAGTCTGCTTAGCTTTACTCATAACTGCTAAATTATTACTACTATTTATATAAAAATGATATCCATCATAATCAGCTGTATAACAATCTATCTTATTCGTACTAACAAAACTATTTATTGCCTTCTTTACCGTTTCATCTTGATTTTCTTTTGGTTTAACAACCAAGAATAATTGCTTATTATCTTTATTATATCTAAACTTAATCTCCGCAATATTATTACTATCTAACTTCAACATATTTTTGTAGTCATATTCATAATATTCTTTTAGCTTAACTGTATCATAAGCCTTCGAATTAGTAACAATATTATCCGCCTCATTAATATCAAATTTAACTGTCTTTAACTGGTCAATTTCACTAGCAATTAGTTCTAAGTCTAACTTTTCCATAGGTTTAAATGCTACCTTAATTCCCACCAACAACGATATAAAGATAACTATCCCACAAAGTATTACTGCTAAACTATGTTTAGGAATTACACTAAATATTCCATATATTTTAATCTTTCTTTGTAATCTTTTTATACTACTTAATACACTACTATTCTTTGTCCTAGCAATAGCACGAGCTTTCGATACTTTCTTACTTCTAGTACTTTTATTACCACTATTTTTAACTAATTCTGCAATATTTATTTCTTTCGTATCAACAATTTTCTTCTTATTAGAATAATCAGTTTTCTTAGTTATTTTTTTAGTCCTAGTATTAACCGGCTTTGTCGTACTAACATTACTCTTTTTAATAATACTTTTTTCTTTATTATTATCTATCTTTTTAACATTGGTACTTTTAGGTTCTTTTTTTACATCTTCTTTAACTATACTCTTAGTACCCTTAGATTCTTTTACTATCTCTTTAGTACTCTTAGTACCAGCTTTATTAATCTTTTTTACACTTGTATTTGTCTTCTTAGGTGATTTTTTGGTACTACTTTTAACATTCTTACGAGCTTTAGTATTTTTTCTCTTTTTCGCCTTTTTTGTAGCCATTTTTATCCCTCACTAACACTTGCTTATTTTATTATATTTTTTATAATTAAGCAACCATTTTAACAAAATAGAAGAAAAAAAGAAGCACAAGACTTCTTAAATACGATAGAATTTTTTATTTTTATTTACTACTAAGATTGCTATTAACGCTACTAGTGAAACACCAGCAATAACTGCATAATTCATAAATGCCCCAGTATCTGGTGTAGGACAATCAGCATCTGTACATTCTTCTACAGTAATAACTGGTGCCATACAAACAGGGTTTGATATTACAGTAGCGCCACTATTAAAGAATGCAGCATTTAAACAAATATTTCCACAATCACCATCAGGTAAGTTTTTAGCTTCTTCAAGTAATGTTAATGTAAATGAAAATATTTGTATATCTTCATTTGGTGTAACAGTACCTGAATAAGTAAATGCGTAAACTCCAGCTTGACCACTTTGATCATTTTTTTCAGTTATCTTAGTATTAGCGGCATCAACACTCCAACCAGTATTTGCATTAACATTAGTTACCTTTAAATACTTACTATTCTCAATAGTAGCGGCAAAACTAGTTAAAGCAGTTTGACTAGTCTTACCAGTTACTGTACAAATTGTTGACTCTCCGGGTTTTAAATTTGTTTTATTGCATTTCATACTTGCCGAATCTTGAGCGTGTGCTAACCCTACAAAAGCAAACATCGCTACAAATCCAAAAAGGATCTTATTAAATTTCTTATTCATAAATATTACCTCTCTTACTATATTATTCCCTTTTATCATAATTTTATTATAGCAAATTTTTCTAATAAAGCAATATTTTTTATAAAATTCATGTCAATTTGTGTTATTATATTAATAAGAATAGAAATGAGGTTTAGCATGCAAAAAATTTTAATCGAAATTAAAAACCAATACCTAGAATTTTTTAACGTAACCTCTAAAGCCCATATTTCTAATGATCTTTTAAATACTAATATCATAAGCAATAACAAACTATTATTTTCTAAAGACTATATTCTTGAAAATATTAAAATGGTCTCTAGTTTTATCAAAGAAATAACTATCGATAAAAACATTGAAACAATCTATCTAAACGATTTAAGTATGATTTCCCTAGTATGTCAACTTATAAACAAATGTCAAATTAAAACCATAATCTCCTTAGAAGAAAAAAACTTCACCTATGAAGCTTATGAAACCATATCAAAAGTTCCTAGTATTAAAAAAGTTAATTGCTATTCAATTCCTACCTTCATGATTGAACTTTTTGATCAAAAAAACATTATCGTAGAAAGCCGCAGCGAGATTTTATTCACATCTAAGTTCATGCAAGAAAACAACCTTAACCAATACTCTAAAATCTATTATAAAATAGCACTTCGCCTCACATCCCCCCTAGGTCCAACTGACCTCACTGACTTTCTAACATTCCTAAAAATAAATAAATACTTAAAAACTATTCACTTTAATACTCTAAACATTAATGACTTAAAAAGCATTATAGGTATTTTAATCAAAGAACGTGTTAAAAATATCCGTCTCGTAATTCACTCTAACGGCATCGATAAAGAAACTGCTCTTACTTTAAAAAAATATAATCAAAACTTAAAGAAATATCACTTAGTAATAAAACTATCCTACTCCAATGAATACATCAAAGAAAACTATCTTAAACAAGTAATTATAACTACCCTAACTTATTGTTTCATTATTATTATTTGTCTTTCCTGTATGGCCATAAGCTATGTTTTAATTAATAATAAAGCCAGTGAAGCCAATGTTGCTAAGATAAATGAACGTATCAACACGGTTATTGAATCTTCTAAAAATAATACCTCAACACCAAGTGAAGAAACACCTGAAGAGCCAAGCGACAACCTAGAAAGCCCTATCAAAAATAAAGAATTAGAAAGTCTTTTAAAAATAAATTCCGATACCGTAGGGTGGCTTACTGTCCCTAATACTAATATCGACTACCCTGTAGTTAAAACCACTGATAACGACTACTACCTTGACCACAACTATGAAAAAAAATATGACTACAATGGCTGGGTCTTCATGCATTACTATAACTCTACCCATAATCTTGATAAAAACACCATTATCTTTGCTCACAACAGATTTTACAGTGGCATCATGTTTGGTACTCTAAATGAAGTAACTAAAGATACTTGGTATAACAATACCAAAGAAAACCTAATAACATTCAATACTTTATATGATAACATGCAATTTGAAGTATTCTCTATTTATAAAACTAATATCACTGCTGATTACCTAAAAACAACATTTGATAGTGACCTCGAATGGAACAACTTTATTAAAATGATTAGAGAACGTAGTATGTTCCAAAGTAACGTAAATGTTGGTACTAACGACAAAATAATAACCCTATCAACTTGCTTAGATAACGATACTAGATTAGTAGTTCATGCAGTATTAAGAAAAATATGATATAATAAAATTACTTAAGATTGAGGCGATGATATGAATACCAAAGAACTTTTAGTTAAGGCAGTCCATTATAATATTTATGAACATAATAAATATAACAAAGAATTAAAACGTGAATTAGATACTTTAGCGCTAAGTTTAACTGACTATTCTAAATTAAAAAATCTTCTTGAAGTTTATAACACTATTAAAACTACAGAGAATACTCCTTATTTAGATAATATTATAGAATACCTTCTAAGTAAGAACACTTATAAATTAGAAGATATCTTAAGGTTAAATACCCCTCTTAAAGTTAAAAAAACTTTCTTTTTAAAGTCTTCCACCAAAGAAAAACTTAACTTTTTAAAAGACAAAAAAATAAAGGATGAACTTCTCTTAATTGTTAATGCTGCTTTAAGTACAGATTATAACTTTACTAAAGCATTCCTTAAATCTACTTTTAGTATCGAAGGCACTCTAACTCCTGCCCTATCTTTTTTAGATAACCCTGTTCTAACTAATGAACCAATCATTAAAACTTTTGATAAAGAATTAACTACTAAGTTAGTAAATAAATACTTATTTAACTTTAATGACTTCCAAGAATATTATCTTAAAAACACCTGGATAACTAAGTACCTAGCAAGCTATCGTCTATGTTTAAAAAATATATCTGATACTAACTTTAAAGACTTTATTAAAGAAAATCCCTATCTTTTAATCTATCTAGACCCTAATCTTAGTACGAAGTATCTAAGTAGTGAGACTATATCTCATATTTTAAAATCTCATAGTAGTAAATCCCTAGAAATCGTCTGTAAAGAATTACTAGCTAGTAAAGATAGTACTCTTGCTAAAGAATATTTCACTCTTGATTTTCTAAAAAAAGTATCTTCTTATTCTTTATCGTTATATCCTTTTCATTACTTAGATAATGAACTAACTTCAAAGATTATTTATAATTACGATTACTTAAAAAAATTCAACTTCAACTGTATTTATTTAATAATCTCTAAGTACTATCATGAAGAAGAAATAATCGATTTACTTCGTAATAAAGAATTCACCGAAGACGTACCCGGTCCTATCTTAGAAAAAATATTATCTCTAGTTTCCTTCAAACAAGTCTTCAACATGCTTCAAAATAAAACCATCTTAGAAAAAGTCTCTAACTTAGAAGTTAAATTAAAACTTATTGATAAGATATTTATAACTGGTTACTTAGATTCCCCAACATTAGTAAGTAAAACTAACTATGAAACTTTAAAAAATATGTTCTACCTAGTTGATCATAATACTTTTAAAGATTATCTTAAGTACCCCTACATTCATAATAAACTACGTATAGTAGATATCCTAGATATCTTTATCTCTCATAATGAGAATATCTTCTATTGTCTTGACTACCTAGATAATATTAAATTTAATAAAGACGAATTAACTTATTACATCAATGCCTCATGGCGTCGTTATGGTATTAACTATAGTCTTGTATTCCAACCCGAAGTCTTCGATAACTGCTTTAAGTATCGTCTTGCTAATCTATCTAAAGAAGATCGAAAAAACATTAAATACTTATTCGATACTATTTATACCAAAGGTCAAGCTTTAATTGAATGCTCAACCATTGACTTAGATGCATTTAAAAGTGTTGTTATATCATATAAACTTCTTGGTTTATCTAAAACCCTAGAATTATTTAACCGTGGTAATCATTCCACTACCCTAAATAAAGTTCTAAAATTATGTAAAAATGAATTAGAAATTCTTTCTAAAAAAGAAAGTAAAGAATATAACTTCAAAATTAAAGAAGCTCTTAATGAACTAAAAGCCACTACTTTAGAAGACATTGATAAAACAGAATATCTTCATGATATCTTAAAAGATATGGATACTTACAACTACTCTAAGTACACCAATAGCGTTGTTCTAATTGAAGAAAGCAAAAATAAAAAAGATAAAAATGCCAAAATCTATCTTAATAACTTATTCAATAATTATAAAGAATATCATAATAACTATATTTGTAGTAACATCAACTATCACTTTAATGAAATAATTCTAAGTAATTATAAAATAAAAGATAATATCAAATATCGTTATCAAAAAGAAACAGGTAAAGAATTCTTAAGTGATTGTAAGTTAAAAATCTTAATGAATACCCTAACATCATCCAACTTAGAAGATTATCAAAAGTATTATAAAGATATTGATATTACTGAGTTAATGAATACATTTACTACCTACTTATCTAAATACCCATTTAATATTGATGTTATAATTCATGATTTACTTTACCCCTATGCTCTAAATAATAAAAGTATAAAAGAATGTCTAGAACATGTTGGTATCAACTGTCCTGAGTATGCCTTAAACTACTTTATAACTAAACAAGAAACTCTTCGTATTAATAAAATTAATCAAGAACTAAACAAAGTATTTAAACATTTACAAGTACCTAAACGTATTTCTATCTTAAATCATATTTGTTATAACTATAACTTAGATTTCTCTTTAAGTACTGATATTTCTAAATATATTGAAGACTTACGTACTGAAATAATTAACTTCAATGGTAAAGTCGATGTTTCTAAAACTACAAATAACTTAGTTTATACTAATCTTTATACTTTTAATAATATTGACGAATTAGATAATTACTATAATTACCTGATAATGGTCGAAAAACTAGCTCATAAAGCCAAAATATTTGCTAATAAATATATCATTGATAGTGAGACCAAAGCTTTATATCGTGAAGAATACACTAAAGTGTTAGAAAGTACACCATTAAATTTAGAATTAAATACTCACAATTATTACTTAGTAAAAAGAAATCTTACTCTAGACGACTTCAAGCATATTTTCTATAATATGGACATACTTGATTATGAAGAAGCTACACCACAGTTATATAACTTCCTTCTTAAGAATATTCCTTATTTTATCGATGGTTATTATAAGTGTTTCTTAAATAGTTTTAAAGACATTATCTTAAATTGGAATTCTTTATCTAGTATTAAAGATTTAAATTTATTGAAAGCTGTTAAATATTTAGGAGACTATTGATATTAAGTGTATTTAATGGTAATATCAAGATGTAAGTAATAAGCCTTACATAAAAAAAGAACATTTAATTTGGTTTTAAATGTTCACCTCTTAATATAAGTGTGAGACACTCTGTCAATTATGAAGAGTGTCTATTTTTTATTGTCATAAGCCAAAATCTAAAGTTTTCTATAATTAAATTTTGACATTATTAAAAATCTATGATATTATTTGTATATAAGCAAGGCGGCTTGCATAAAATAAAAAAGGAAATACTTAACTTTTGCTTGTTGAGTACTTGCCTAAATTATAGGATTAATGTGCTCAATCAACTTGATTGAGTACTTATTTTTTTATAATAATAATCATTAAAGATATTATTAATAAAAGGATAAAAATCAGTAAAAAAGAAATTAATAAATCTTTTTTCTTCATAATATCAAGCCTCCTTCCTTATAGAAGTTGGCAAGTACTCAACAGTCAAATATTTCCTGTATTTGATTATACTATAAGTAAATATATAAAACAAGCGAACAAATCAAAAAAACATCGAAAATCTACAAATATAACCAAAACTAAAGACATTTCCTAAGATTTTTGATACAATTATAATGGTGATAAAAAATGTTAAATGAATTATGGGAATATTTAATTATTCTAGCAGTGTTACTTATAATCGCACTAGTAGTTATTAAGTTTCATAAAAAAGACTTCGCGGACGAAGTTAATAAACTAGTAAAATACTTAGGTGGAAGAGATAACATCATAAACGCCGAGTGTAATATGTCAAGATTTAAAGTTATTTTAAAAGATGTTTCAAAAGTAAACAAAGATGGTATAACCTCACTAGGAGCCACTGGTATCGTTGAAATTGATAACCAACTTAAAATAATATTTGGCAAAAACGCTAAAGAACTTAAAAAATGCATTGACCAAATGCTATAGGGCTAACTACCCTATTTTTTTATTTCGACAATACTCTTAATACTATCCTCGTCTAATATATCATTATCAATCGTAAGCAACTTATTACCCCTCCTACTTATAATACTCGAAGTAATAACCTCCCCACTTTTCAAAGTAATTAAATAACGATGCTTAAAAAGATACTTACTACTATCAAATATATCGTCTAAATTAATACTACTCTCCTCACTAATACTCGTAACATCCTGATTATTATTAATATTTCCCTTAATCGGGTTCACAAAAACCTTTGGTAACTTAGAATTCATAAAAATTCCTCCTACTACATAATATGTTTTTTCATAAATTATGTTTCTTTTGCCATACTAATAATATGAAAAGAAAATATTTAATGTTAATACCAATTTTTATTCTATTATCTATAAGTATCTATTATCTTCCGGATACTTATCGCCTTAAACAACTACTATGGATAGCAGTAGGGCTTTTTATCCTTCTAATTTTTAAATTTATTAAACTAAGTTGGATAAAAAAAACTACCTGGTTATTTTATATAATATGTAATCTATTACTAATCTTTGTTTTATTCTACTCTAAATTTACCAATGGCTCTCGTGGTTGGATAGAATTTAAATACTTCTCCCTCCAACCATCTGAACTTACTAAAATATCTTTAATACTTATTTCTAACTACTTAGTATCAAAAAAGAAAAAACATCCCTTTATATATATAATATTATTTCTTATTCCTAGTATTCTAACCTTCTTAGAACCCGATACTGGAGCAGTTATTATATACGCTATTATCTTTCTTTCCTATCTTAAATACTTCTTTAAAGCCAAAACTATTAAATATCTTTTACTTATATTCACTATAATACTTAGTTTTTTTACTATTCTTTATTATACTAATCACAAACTATTCATTAACCTACTAGGTACTAGTATGTATTATAGAATAGATAGAATCACATCATTCAAAGAAAATAATAACCTTCAAACTACTAATGCTCTTATCTCTATTGGATCTAATAAAACTATGTACTTTCCCGAAAAATATAATGACTTCTTCTTTTCATACATTCTAAGTAATAATATCTATATAAGTATCATTATCATACTAAGTTATATCATTCTTTTATACTTACTTCTTAAATATAATTCTCTAACTAGTACAACTTGGTTCTATGTCTTACTTTTCCAAGTACTAGAAAACATGGCTATGAATTTATCACTACTCCCCGTTATCGGTATTCCTCTACCTTTTTTAAGTTATGGTGGTAGTCATATTATTTGTAGTTTTATTATTTTATCTCTAGTATTTAAAGAAAAGAAAAAGAGTATATCCTACTCTTAATATGGTCTTGGTCCATACCCATAGTTATAGTTGTAATATCCTCCATATCCGGGATAGTATGGATAATATGGATAACTTGGTGTATTTACATATACTGGTCTAGGTCTAGTTAACCCAACAGCCGCTCCGCCAGCTAATCCCCCAAGTAAGAATGGTACAACAAATCTTTCTCCGTTGTATCCACGATATCCATATCCTCTAGCATAGTAGTTTTGATACATAATAAAAACTCCTCTCATTTTATTATATGTTAAGGAGTTTTTTTGTTCCCTAATTATAAATTGTAAAATAGAAAGTCAGAGCTTTGAGTGTTTATAGTTATTTTTGATATACTTATATTATCTCATAATAGAATAGATGAGAAAAGATATAAGTATTGAAAGTATGATTGGAGGTGATAAAATTAATAAATCGGAATTAGCTAGAAAATATAATTTTTGTTGGCGTACTATTGACAAAAGATTAAATCCTGATAAGTATAAAAAGAATAAAAAAGAACGAATTTATATTTCTAAATTAGATAAATATAAAGAAATTATAGATAGAAAAAAAGTTATCCTTATAACAAGGGTAACTTAAAGTTTCTTAAT
>HF998217.1 GCA_000433255.1 Coprobacillus sp. CAG:605
TTCCATAAATCAGTCATTAAATCATCACGAGTTACTATTCTACCACGATTACTTAAAAGATATGTAAAGATAATCATTTCATTTTTAGTTAGTTCTAATACATTTTCACCTTGTTTCAATATTCCTTTTTGTGGATTAACACTAATATTATCATAAAATAAGTCGTCCATATTATTATCCATTCGTTTAAATATATTTTGTATTCTCAATAGTAAGATTGTTGGATTGTATGGCTTAGTAATATAATCGTCTGCACCATAAGATATAGATAAAACTTCATCTACTTCTCCTACTCTGCTCGTAACCATAATAATAGGAACATTAGATTCTTTTCTAATTTCTTTTAATAAAATTTCACCATTTTTATTAGGTAAATTAATATCCATTAAAATTAAATCAAATTTCATATTTTTTATATTTTCTTTAACATTATCAAACTTTTCTATAATTAATACTTCATACCCTGAATTTTCTAACAAAGATTTCAACTCATTTCTTATGATTTTTTCATCTTCTATAATTAATATTTTTTTCATAGTTTGTCTCCTTTCATAATTTGCTTTTTTAATCATTCATATTATATCACTTTATTTTTCTAAATTATAATAATCCAGAAAATTAAATATAATTATTTTATAATTTTTTCTGCTTCAACTTTATCTAGGTTACCATATTTAATCATTTTATTTATAAATTGCCGCTGTCTTTCAATTGCTAAATTTTTATTTTGAATTGGATTATATAAAGACGGAGCATTTGGGATTCCTGCTAGCATAATTGATTCACTATCATTCATATCTTTTGGTAATTTATTAAAATAACCTAAACTTGCTGACTTAACAGAATAAAATCCATTGCCAAAATATGAAGTATTCAAATATAATTCTAATATTTCATCCTTATTGTAGTTACTTTCTATGCTAAATGCCATAAAAATTTCTGCAACTTTCCTTACTATTTTCTTATCTTGTGTAAAATAGATATTCTTGGCTAGTTGTTGGGTAATTGTGCTTCCTCCCTCTACAAATTTCATTTTTTTTATATCATTTACAAATGCTCTTCCAATAGACATGACATCTATCCCAAAATGTTTGTAAAATCTATGATCTTCAACTGATACAACTGCTTTTAAATAAATTTGAGGCATATCATCAATTTTTGTATAATCTTCTTTTTGCCTAATTGTTGTAATTTTATCCTTTAATGGCATTTTATTTATGGCATTCTTATACATTTGATAACCACTACAAATAAAATAACTTCCTATACAAATAAATATTAATAAAATTATTATTGCAATCTTTTTAACTAATTTCATATAACGCTAATCCCTTCTTTACTAAAAAGTAATTTATTGCAGTAATATTATCATTTTTTATCATATAAGTCGTCATTCTAATATTACTCAATATTACAATTTTGTAAT
>HF998218.1 GCA_000433255.1 Coprobacillus sp. CAG:605
AGCTGGTTCTGGTGGTGGAGGATCAGGCTATATAGGCAATTCCTTAATAACTAACAAGTCAATGTATTGCTACAACTGTAAAGAAAGCAATGCTGAAAGCACGAAAACCATAACTACAACATGTGTTTCGGAAACTCCAATATCAAACTGTGCTAAAAAAGGTAATGGTTATGTTAGAATAACATATATTGGATAATTTATTTAGTTTTCTTTCCAACAAAGATAACTAATAGATACCTTAAATTCTTTAGATAACTTAGATGTAGAAATGCATACTAATCCTTTTTCATATCTTACAATACAAGCCTGAGTTACTTCTAAAAAATTAGTAAGATTATCTTGCGATAACTCATTCTTAATTCTTAAATTCTTAATGTTATTTCCTAATACTTTTAAATCAAGCACAGGAATAACATTATTTTTTCTTTTATCATTAGTAAGACCAAGTACATAATCAATAGAGTAGTTAAAATAATTGGCATACATAACTAAAGAGATTCCTCCATAATAAAAAGTTAGAAACAAACACGTTCTAACCTTTTTTTAATTACTTACTTAAATTTAATTTTTGAGCTTTAATATCTTCAAGACTATGATCCATCAAATCACTATACATAATAACTTCATCACAATAATAATAAGCAAATTTAAGTGCTTCCTCATGATGATTTTCATCTCTAAAAATAAAAGCCTTACTAGCGGGTATTAATGTATTATCATTATCACCAATATATAATTTAATTGTACTTTGCTCATGACTATAAGTACTATAACCTGAAACATCATAAATTATGGCTTTATTATTTTCCATAACCACAATGCTGTAATTACTTTTAACTTCTTTTTCAACAGATTCAGAATCACTAGTATCTTTAGAACATGCACTTATAAAGCTCATCATAACTCCAGCCATAATTAATGATTTTAACTTTAACAAATCCTTCTTTTTCATAAAATTCCTTTCGTTAATTAAATATTATTATACTTATATAATATACTCATGTCAAAAACATCTAAAATACAATTTACAATATATAAACAAATAACTGAAATATGTAAGAAATTATATATTTTATCATGTCAAATTTGTGTTAAAAGTCTTTAAAAAACTAAAATTCTATGTTATCCTTATTTAGTGTGATGAACTAAGATAAACAAGCATTACTATAAAAATAAACAACGAAAGGAATGAGTTTATGGTAAAGTATGATGAATCAAGCATCAAAATATTAGAGGGTTTAGAAGCCGTAAGAAAAAGACCTGGTATGTATATCGGTTCCACTGATAAAAGAGGTCTTCATCATTTAGTATGGGAAATTGTTGATAATGGTATTGATGAAGTAATCAATGGCTATGGTAATTACATTAAAATATCTTTAAATAAAGATGGCTCAGTAACAGTAAGTGATGAGGGACGTGGTGTTCCAATTGGTATGCATGAATCCGGAAAATCAACTCCCGAAGTAATTTATACAATCTTACATGCTGGTGGTAAATTTACTGAAGCTGGATACAAAGTATCCGGAGGACTCCATGGTGTAGGAGCAAGTGTTGTAAATGCCTTATCTAAGAGAATGGATGTAACAATCTATCGTGATGGTTTAATTTCTAACATAACCTTTGAAAATGGTGGTCATGTTAAAGAAAAACTTCATACTATCGGTAAGACTAATAAAACAGGAACCATTGTAACATTCTTACCAGATCCTGAAATCTTTAAATCAACTCAATTTTCCTTTACGACCATTGCTGAACGTATGCAAGAATCAGCTTTCTTACTTAGTGGCCTAACTATTGAAGTTATAGATGAAATTGATAATAAAAATGTTAAATATCATTATGAAAATGGCTTAGTATCCTTTATTGACTATATGAACGAAAATAAAACACCATTACATAAAGTCATTAACTTTAGCGGTACTAAACAAGGTATTGAAGTAGAAATTGCCATGCAATATACTAACTCTTACTCTGAAGAAATCTTATCATTTGTTAATAACGTTAAAACTAGTGATGGTGGAACACATGAAGTAGGTTTCAAAACCGGAATAACCAAAGTATTTAACGATTATGCTAAACAAAATAACTTAGTTAAAGGCAAAGATAGCGTTTTTGATGGCTCTGACGTAAGAGAAGGCTTATCCGCTGTAATCAACCTTAAAGTACCAGAAGAATTATTACAATTTGAAGGCCAAACAAAAGGCAAACTAGGTACTCCTGAAGCTAGAACTGCTACCGAAAATGTTGTCTACGATAATCTTCAATTCTTCTTAGAAGAAAACAAAGAAATCGCCTTATCAATCATTGAAAAAGCCCAAAAAAGTAAACTAGCTCGTGAAGCTGCTAGAAAAGCCCGTGAAGAAGCTAGAAATGGTAAAAATAAGAACAAAATCGAAAAAAATTTATCCGGTAAACTTGCCCCTGCTCAAAGTAAGAACCCTAAAATCAACGAATTATTCCTAGTCGAAGGAGATTCAGCCGGTGGTTCTGCTAAAGGTGGCCGTGACCGTAAATTCCAAGCCATCTTACCACTTAGAGGTAAAGTTTTAAATACTGCTAAAGCCTCAATGGAAGATATATATAAAAATGAAGAAATAAATACTTTAATTCATACAATTGGTGCTGGTGTTGGCCAAAATTTTGATGCCAGTGAATCAAACTACGACAAAGTAATCATCATGACCGATGCCGATGTCGATGGTGCCCATATCCAAATATTACTTTTAACCTTCTTCTATCACTATATGCGTGGTCTAATCGAACAAGGAAAACTTTTTATCGCCTTGCCACCACTATATAAATTAGATTATGGTAAAAAACATTATTATGCTTATACCGATGATGAATTAAATGAAATAAAAAACAATCATACCGGAAAATATTCTATTCAAAGATATAAAGGTTTAGGTGAAATGAATGCTGACCAACTATGGGAAACAACTATGAACCCTGATTCTAGAACCCTAATTAGAGTTAACATCACAGATGCCGCCTTAGCTCAAAAACGAGTAGAAGTATTAATGGGTGATAAAGTCGAACCAAGAAAAGAGTGGATAGACGAAAACGTTGAATTCACCTTAGAAGACGATTATAGAGGGTAGGGAAATAATGGAAAATGAAGTTGTAAAAAGAATACAAGATTATGCCTTAGAAGAAATTATGGGTCTTCGTTTTGGCGCTTATGCTAAAGAAATAATCCAAGACCGTGCTATCCCTGATGTTAGAGATGGCCTAAAACCCGTTCAACGAAGAATTCTTTTTGACATGTATAAAAATAATAATACTTACGATAAAGGCTACATCAAATGTGCCGCTACTGTAGGAGATGTTTTAGGTAAATGGCATCCCCATGGCGACTCTTCTGTATATGATGCCATGGTTCGTATGTCCCAATGGTGGAAACAAAATAACATCTTAATTGATATGCATGGTAACAATGGTTCCATGGATGGTGATGGTGCTGCTGCATATCGTTATACCGAAGCTAGACTATCTAAAATAGCTGGCGAACTACTAAAAGACTTAGACAAAAATACTGTTGCTTGGGCTCCTAACTTTGATGATAGATTTCTTGAACCAACAGTACTACCTGCTAAATTTCCTAATTTACTAGTAAATGGTACTAATGGTATCAGTGCGGGCTACGCAACCAATATTCCTCCACATAACTTAGGGGAAATAATCGATGCCACAATAAAAAGAATCGAATCCCCAAACTGCCGTTTAGAAACAATACTAGATATCGTTAAAGGACCAGATTTTCCAACTGGTGGTATTTGTATGGGCAAATCAGGTATCGTTGATGCCTTCACTAATGGCCGTGGTAAAGTAATTGTTCGTTCTAAATACACTTTTGAAAAAAATAAAGGTAAAGAACAAATAGTTATTACTGAAATACCTTTCGAAGTAAATAAAGCTATGATGGTTGCTAAAATAGATTCTATTAGAATAGATAAAAAATTAGATGGTATTGCTGAGGTTAGAGATGAAACTGATAGAGATGGTGTTAGAATTGTCATTGACCTAAAAAGTGGTGCTAACAAAGATATTATCATTAACTACTTACTAAAAAATACTGACCTACAAATATCTTATAACTATAACATGGTTGCTATCGTAAATCGTCGTCCAATGACTCTAGGAATTATCCCTCTACTAGATGCTTATATAGAACATCAAAGAGAAACTATTATTAAACGTAGTAGATTCGATTTAGAAGCCTATAAAAAACGTCTTAATATTGTTGATGGCTTCTTAAAAATGATGGATATCTTAGATCAAGTAATCAAAGTTATTAGAGCATCTAAAAATAAAGCTGATGCTAAAATAAATATTATCAATGAATTTGGTTTTAACGAAGAACAAGCTGAAGCCATCGTTGTCTTACAATTATATAAACTAACTAACACTGATGTTTTAGCCTTAGAAGAAGAAAGAGATAATCTTCATAAATATATTGAAGCCTTAGAACTTATTCTTTCTAATGAAGAAAAACTTAAAGAAGTCATGAAATATGAACTACGTAAGATAAAACAAGAATACGCTGTACCAAGAAAAACCCAAATTATAGATCAAGTAGAAGAAATAAAGATTGATACAACCGACCTAATTACTAAAGAGAATGTCTTAGTATGTATTACTAATGAAGGTTATATCAAACGTGTATCCCTAAAGAGTTATAACTCAAGTAATGGTGATAGTACAACCCTTAAACCAGGTGATTATGTAACTAATTTATTTGAAGTATCAACTCTAGATACTATCTTAATATTTACTAATCTAGGTCAATACATCTACGCTCCAGTACATAGTATCTTTGAAGCTAAATGGAAAGAACTAGGTAAACATATTAATAACTTAGTTGGTGGCTTAAGCGAAGAAGAACATATCGTTGCATCCTTTGTCTTAGATAACCCTGATCAAGAAATAACTACATTTACTAAAAATGGCTTAGTAAAACGTTCAGTATTTAAAGACTATGTTGTTTCAAGATATACTAAAGCTATGAGTGCTTTCAAACTTAAAGAAGGAGACTATGTAGTAAGTGTTGAACGAACAACATCACGCACTTTAATGGTTAGCGCTAATGGTTACTATGTAAATATTGATTCAAGCGAGATTCCAACAGTTGGACCAAGAGCATCCGGTGTTAAAGGTATCGCCCTAAAAGAAGACTACTTAGTAGGAGGCTACTCAATTGACAGTACTCATGAATATCTAACTTTAATAACTAATAATAAAACAGCTAAACGTATTAAAATCTCTGAGTTAGAAACCCATAACCGTGCTAAAAAAGGTAGTAGTCTAATTAAGAAAGTTAAGTCTTTCGACTATCAAATTACTAAGTGTTTACTTACTACAGCAAGAGATGAAGTATGTATCAAAGCTGATAGCGAGATTAAAACTCTAAAAAATAGTGAAATACCTATTATGGATATGAAATCAACAGGGTCTAATATTTCTAAATATAATATTGACGATGCTTTCTTACCATTTATTAAACTATCTTACTTAGATAAGAAAAAAGAAGATACTAATGTAGTTAAGGAAGAATCAAAAACCGTAGAAGAAACACCTAAAGAAGATATTCCTGTAGTTAAACTAGAACAATCATCATTAGATGAATTCTTCGACGAATTTAAATTTTAATACAAAATCACTTACTATCATAAAATATAGTAGGTGATTTTTTATGGATAAAAAAGAAGCATTCAAAGACTTTGTACGTAAACACCCAAGTCTTACTAGGTATATTAAAAATCATAATGAAACTTGGCAAAAACTTTATGAAATATATGATATTTATGGCGAAGATGTTAAAGCTTGGGAACCTTATTTTGAAGAGACTAAGAGTACCAATGCGACCCAAAGTACCAGTAACTTTGACTTTAAAGACGTCATGAAAAATATTGATTTAAACCAAATACAAGAACATATTAAATCCGCTCAAAAAGCTCTTGGTTTTATCGAAGAACTAACTAGTAAAGGTGCTTCTAACTTAAACAACTTACCTAAAGGACCCACTAGCCCAAGGCCTTTAAATAAATTCTTTGGAGACTAAGTATGAAAATAAACTTACAATATAAAATAAAAAATACTAAGGGTTATTATGAGTATTTAAAAGATAACTCTTGGTGGATAAAGAATCTCTCCCGTAATCCCGATAGTTTTAATGACTATCAAAACTATCTAAAAGATAAATATGAACTACGTACTAGCGATAAGATAAGTAAAGCTATCGATAATATTGATCTAATAAGTAGTTTACTAAGTGCCATAAAGTAGTAAATTTTTTCAAAAGTCGTATTGACTAATAGCTAAAAGATATTATATAATTGATAATATAAGGAGAGTAGAAAAAAATGAAAAAAGTAAATAATAAGGGTTTTACATTAATTGAATTATTAGCAGTAATTGTTATCTTAGCTATCTTAATTATGGTTGCTATGCCTGCTGTTACAAGTTTAATGGAAAGAGCTAAAGTTGGTGCATTTGTTACTGAAGGTGAGTCTTTTGCTAAAGCCGCTCAAACAGCTTATACATCTAGTTTAATTGCTGGTAAAAACAATGTTGGTAAAACTATAACAGGTCTTACTGTGTCTGGTAGTTCTTATACTTATTTCTGTATGACTATTCCTGAATTAATTAGTGGTGGATTTATAGAAAAAGCTAACGCTAGTGATTATACAGGAATTGTTGAAGCTTATATTCCAACTTCAACTAATACAAGTACAGCTAAGTATATTGTATCTATGACTAACAAAGAATATGTTATTAATGGTGTATCATTAACTAACCTTGGTGGTAATAAATATCTTACTACTGGTGCTGGTGGTGTGTATGGTGGAAGTACTGTAACTAATTCAGCATGCTCTACTACAGTAAATGATGCTCAAACACGTGCTATAAATTATAACACTAATAACGGCAACTTTAGTTAATTATTAAGACTTTCAAAAAGAGTGATGTAATGTCATTCTTTTTCTTTGCTTTATTATTTATTTTTAACTT
Organism: Coprobacillus sp. CAG:605; assembly: GCA_000433255.1. Taxonomy (GTDB): domain Bacteria; phylum Bacillota_I; class Bacilli_A; order RF39; family UBA660; genus CAG-605. The sequence continues at coordinate 7,012 of HF998218.1, forward strand.
GTTAAGGTTTAGGAGGAATAGGCTTTTTTTAAAAAAATTTTATTTCCAAGCATGATAATTTGTGGTATTATGATATTGCAAGTATATGACATCATAAGCCATGCGTATTAATAAAATTATTTACTTTGATAATACTATAAGAAAGAGAGGAAAAGTTTATGAGAAAATCTTATAAAATAATATTAATGGTTATATCA
>HF998219.1:0-1435 GCA_000433255.1 Coprobacillus sp. CAG:605
CAAGAAGAACAAGAAAAAGTATATAATACTGATATGGCTTTAGCTGCCGAAACCGGCGAGAATAAAGGCCGCATTGAAGGACGCGTTGAAGGTCGTCTTGAAGAAAAACAAAAAATGGTTGAAAATTTATTGAACTTTGGAGATAGTATTGAAAAAATTTCAGCTGTTTCAGGCTTATCAGTTGATGAAGTGTTAAAGATTAAGAATAGTTTAGAAAAATAACAACAAAGATTCTACTTGAAAAGGTAGGATTTTTTGAATATTATTAAAAACTCCAATAAATACAGGCATGATAGCTAAAATAACTTTAAAAGACGATTAAAGTTTGGTATAATTCTTTTGGATTAAACTTAAAGGAGAATTGTTATGGACTTTTTAGATAAATATGATGTACATATAAATAATAAGGAACTTTTATTGACGGCTCTTACACATACTAGTTATGCTTATGAGCATCAAGTACCTTCTTATGAAAGATTAGAATTTTTAGGGGATGCTGTCCTTCAACTTATTTCGAGTGAATATTTATATAAAAATATGAATTTAAAAGAGGGCGAGATGTCTAAAGTTAGGGCATCTTATGTTTGCGAGGATGCTTTATATGAGTATGCTAAAAAAATTGGCTATATTCCTTATATTCGTGTTGGGCATGGACAAGAGGGAAATGTTAATGAAACAATAATTGCCGATATTTTTGAGGCGGTACTAGGGTGTATTTTCTTAGACCAAGGTTTTGAAGTTGCGAAAGCTTACGTTTATAAGATAGTTATTCCTTATATTAAAAGTGGTAAATCATTTTTGAGTGATTATAAGAGTGCTTTACAAGAAATGACTCAAATGAATAAAAAAACTTTGGAGTATGTTTTAGTAAATGAATATGGCCCATCCCATGATAAAACTTTTGAGATTGAAGTTAAGATAGATAATATTATTTATGGTAGAGGCATTGGTAAGAGTAAAAAAGAAGCTGAACAGAAAGCTGCTAGAGATGCTTTTCGTAAGTGTGCTAATAAGTTTAAGTAGGAGGAGTTATGCGTTTAAAGAATATTAAGGCAAGTGGTTTTAAATCATTTGCGGATAAAATTGAGTTAGATATTCATGATGGGATTACTTGTATTGTTGGCCCAAATGGTTCAGGCAAAAGTAATGTAGTTGATGCTGTACGATGGGTTTTAGGTGAGCAATCGGTTAAGTCTTTACGTGGTACGGGGTCAATGAGTGATGTTATATTTGCGGGTTCTAAAACTAGAAATGCCATGAGTAGAGCGATGGTTTCTTTAACTCTTGATAACTCTGACCATTACTTAAATAGTGAATTTAGTGAGTTAGAAATTAAAAGAGTTGTTTATAAGAGTGGAGAAAATGAGTACTATATAAATAATGCTAAGGCTAGATTAAAAGATATTATTGATTTATTTATGGATAGTGGGGCTGG
>HF998219.1:1456-7171 GCA_000433255.1 Coprobacillus sp. CAG:605
AAAGAGTCTTTTAATATAATCAGTCAAGGTAGTGTTGAAGATATTGTTAATTCAAAACCAGAAGCTAGAAGAAGTATTTTTGAAGAAGCGGCAGGGGTTTTAAAGTATAAAAGAAGAAAGGAAGAATCATTAAAGAAGTTAGAGAAAACTAATGATAACTTAGAACGTGTTGAGTTATTAATAAAAGAAATTGAAACACAGCTAGAACCTTTAAGAGAACAATCGAAGATAGCAAAGCAATATTTAGAGTATAAAACGGATTTAGAAAATGTTGAGGTATCGTTAATTGTTCATGATATTAAAACGACGAATGACGAATATAACAAGATTAAAGCTAAGAATGAGTCTTTGAAGACAACATTAGAAGAAATGGACTTGACGAGTAATAAAGATACGGCTAAGTTAGAGACTTTGAAATTAGAGAACATTAGATTAGATGAGGCAATAAGTAAATCTAATGACGAGTTAATGGGGCTAGAAAAGAGACTTGCGGAGTTACAAGCCCAAAAGCAACTAGTATTAGAACGTCAAAAGTACGAAGTTGAAGATGCTAAATTACAAGAGAATATTGTTTTACTTAAAGAAGAAGAGCTAAACTTAAAGAAAAATATTACGACTTTAGAACAAGAAATTAAGAATATTACGGATGAGTTTAATAAAGTTAAAGATGAAAAAGATAGTTTAGAAGAAGAGTTACTTAAAGTATCTAAGAAGAAGTATACATTAAATAACGAAGAGGCAATTAAAAATAAAGAATTATTAGATATAAAAAATAAAATAGAGATTATTAATGATAATATTTTGAATGATGTTAAACTACCTTTAGCGGTTAAGTCGGTATTAAATAATCCAAGACTTCATGGTATCCATAAGACGATTATTAAACTTTTAGATATTCCAGATAAATATATTAGTGCGATTGAGACCTCTTTAGGGGCTAACAGCAATGTGATTGTGGTAAATGATACTGAGTGTGCTAAAATGGCAATTAATTATTTGAAAGATAATAAACTAGGACGAGCAACGTTCTTTCCTATGAATATTATTAAACCGCGAAGTGTTGATAGTGAGACTTTGAAACTTGTACAAAATGAGATTGTTGGAGTAGCAAGTGATATTGTTAAGTATGATAAGAAGTATGAGGACGTAATTAAAAATCAACTCGGTAATACATTAATAGTTAAAGATATTGATACTTTAAATAAAGTAGGACGTCAAATTAAATATAAGTATAAAATTGTTTCCCTAGATGGAGAGATTCAATATACCAATGGAGCTTTAACTGGTGGTGTTTATAAGAATAATAATAGTTTGGCTTCTCAAAAGTTAGAGTTAAATAATCTACTTAAGAAGAGAGATACTTTGGAACAAGAATTAGAACTTATTGCAAAAGATTTAAATAAAGTAAATGAGACTAATGATAGCTTAAATAAAGATATTGAAACTAATCAAAAGAGTTTTATTGAAATTAGAGAAACTTTAAATAGAAAGAATATTAGTTTTAATGAATTAAAGAGTAGATATGAAGAGAAAGCTAAGGAATTAGAAGGAACAACACATGTTAAGGAAAACTCTTTAGATCAAGAGCTTGAGAGTATTATGGAAGGGTATTCTAATACTTTGACTAAGAAAGAACTTTTAGTTCAAGAACTTGGTAAGTTAAAGAGTACGAAGAGTGATACTAGTACTTCGATTGCCGAGTTAGAGCAAGTAGCGAGAAAAGTTAATAGTGAATATAATCAGTTAAAGCAAGAGTTAAATCGTAATGAGATAGCTTTAGGTAAAATGGATGTTAAGTTAGATAATTATTTACTTAACTTAAATGAAAATTATAATATGACCTATGAGGGCGCTATGTGGAGTGTTGATTTAGAAATTGATATGGATAGTGCTAGATTACAGGTTAATAAGTTAAAGAGTGCGATAAAAGCTTTAGGAGAAGTTAATACAGGGTCGATTGCGGAGTATGAAAGAGTTAATACGAGGTATGTATTCTTAACGGAACAAAGTGATGATTTAAAAACTTCAGTTTTAGAGTTACATAAAGTTATTGAAGAAATGGATAACATTATGACAGAGAGATTTATTGAAACTTTTAATAAGATTAATACCGAGTTTAAGAGTGTATTCAAGACTTTATTTAGAGGTGGTGAAGGTCATTTAGAGCTTACAGACCCAGATAATCTTTTAGAGACCGGTATTGAAATTTCGGCACAACCTCCTGGAAAGAAGTTAAATTCAATTATGTTATTTTCGGGTGGGGAACGTACTTTGACTGCTATTGCGTTGTTGTTTGCAATACTTAATGTTAAAACCGTACCATTTGTTATTTTAGATGAAGTTGAAGCAGCGTTAGATGAAGCAAATGTTGATGTTTTTGGTAAGTACTTAGAGACTAAGAAAGATAAATCTCAATTTATTATTATTACTCATAAAAAAAGGACGATGGAATATGCTGATTGTTTATATGGTATTACGATGCAAGAACAAGGCGTATCAAAACTCGTTAGTGTAAGATTAGAAGATTAAGCCTTCTAATTTTTTCTTTCTAAAGGAGTAAAAATGTGATATTCTTAATAGAGAGTGGTTGGTGGTTACATGAAGAAAATTGATATCCAAAAAGAGCTTAATATTAAGCCAGTTAAGATATATAAAGAAGTATTAGATCCGGATATGGTGTATATTCCCGTATCTAGTGGAACCAATATAAATAATACGTATGTCTATAAAGATAGTGTAATTGATGGAGTAAGTCTTCCAATATCTGGTTTTATCGTAAATAAAGTATTGCTAAAAAATAGAGAATATTATTGTATTAGTAATGATTTTAAAGAGTTAAGTTTGAATCAAACTAGAGAGCCTTTAAATAGAGATTATATGACTACTAGACTTCCTAACTTAGATAAGATATTTACTTCTAACATAAAGAGTTTATATATTAATACGATTGATCAAGATCCTTATATTTTTAATAAATACTTTATGTTAAAGAATGATGCAGAGAAGATTATTAATACGATAGAAATATTAATTAATACTATGAATTTAGATAGTGTTTACTTAGTTGTAGTGTCTCAGAATGAAGAGTTAATAAGTGAATACTTAAATAATACGACTACTAATAGATTGAAGTTAAAGATAGTTAATAATTATTATCCTATTGGGAATCCGAAAGTATTAGAAAGTGAATTAAATTTAGATAGTAATTCTAAGTTAGTTGATTTAGAGTATATTTTAAAGATATATAAGACAATATTAAAAAGACAAAGTTTAACAGAGAAGAATATTACGATTAATGGAAATGCTTTGGAAGAAGGCGTGACGTTAAAAGTTAAGTTATATACAAAACTTAGTGATTATTTTAAGTATATTAAGATTAAAGAAAGGAATTATGAGATTATTTTAAATAATTCGTTATGTGGTCCTAAGGTACGGGAAGATATGATTATTACTAGTAATTTAGAGGGAGTTATTATAAATAAAGTGGTTGATGAAGAGAGTAGTCCTTGTATTTATTGTGGGCTATGTAACTTAGTGTGTCCTATGCATATTAATCCGTTAAAAAGAAATAGTAAATGTATAAATTGTGGCTTATGTAACTTTGTATGTCCTTCTAAAATTAGAAATAGTGGTGATAGTAATGAATAGTTATTTAAAATCTAGTAATACTCATAGACGTAATAAAGTTATTTATCTTTTATCTTTAATACCATTAATACTTTATGCGATATATAAGAATGGTATACTAGCGTATAATAGACATTTAATAGGGTTCTTAGGTATTTTTAAACCTTTGTACTTAGTGATATTAGGTAGTTTGATATGTTATACTTACTTATATATAAGTAATAAGTATATTCATAAGAATAAAGATATAAAAAAAGAATTTAAGAATTCTTATGAGATTATTTATGTTATTATTTTAACTTTGTCGTTACCTATTAAAACCCCAATATTATTTTATACTTTAAGTATTTTAATATATCTTTTAGGTAGTGATTATTTAAAGAGGTTTAAGATAAATGTTTTAAGTATAGTAAGATTATTATTAATATTTTTGTTAGTAGCATTAAATAAATATAGTTATATGAATGTTTATGAAGATAATGTTTTAACGGCTTATACAACATTTGATATGTTTTTTGGAAGAATTGTAGGCAGTATGGGTGGGGTTAGTAGTGTTTTACTTATTATAAGTTATATTATTTTATTATTTAATCCTAGTTATAAAAGAGAGATACCTATCTTTATTGTTATAACATATTTTATTGTTAGTTTAGGGTTTGGAATGTTTACTCATGATATTAAAGATGTTTTAAAGTTAATGTTAACCAATGAAGTATTATTTCCTAGTATTTATGTAGCAACGGTATCTATAGCTAGTCCTATACTTAATAATAAGAAGATAATATATGGTATTGGTATTGGTATTTTAGGATTTATTTTAGCTAGATTTATAGGTAAAGAAGGTATTTATGTAGCTATTGTTATTATGAATATTATTTTAATAATACTAGAAAAATTAGGAGAAGTTGTTGCTAAAAAAAGTTAAGGGTGGTATTCTAAATACTTGAAAAGAGGGATATTATGAATATAAATGAATTTGATTATGATTTAAATCAGGATTTGATTGCTCAGACACCACTTAGTGATAGAAGTGCATCTAAGTTAATGATTGTTAAAAGAGATAGTATGGACTTAGAACATAAACATTTTAAGGATATAGTTGATTATTTACATAAGGGTGATGTTTTAGTTTTAAACGATACTAAGGTTATTCCTGCCAGGTTAATTGGGGAGAAAGAAGATACGAAAGCTCATATTGAGTTATTGCTATTAAAAGATTTAGGCAGTGATACTTGGGAGTGCTTAGCTAAACCACAGAAGAGATTACATATGGGGACGATTGTTTCTTTTGGCGAGGGTAAGTTAAAGGCTCAGGTATTAGAAATGTTAGGTGATGGTATTGTTCATGTTAAGTTATTATATGATGGTATTTTATTAGAAATATTAGATGAACTTGGTACGATGCCACTTCCTCCTTATATTCATGAACAATTAAAAGACCAAGGCAGATATCAAACAGTTTATGCAAAGAATGTTGGATCAGCAGCAGCACCTACAGCGGGGCTTCATTTTACAAAGGAGTTACTTAAAGAGTTAGAAGATAAGGGGATTATTGTTAAATATGTAACTCTTCATGTTGGACTTGGTACTTTTAGACCAGTTATGGAAGAAAATGTTTTGGATCATAAGATGCATACGGAGTTTTATATTATGAATAAAGATACAGCGGATGCTTTGAATTTAGCTAAAGAGGAAGGCAGAAGAATTATTGCTGTTGGAACGACTAGTTGTCGTACTTTAGAGACTGTTGCGCATAATAATAATGGTAAGTTTGTAGCATGTAGTGGTAATACTAATATCTTTATTTATCCAGGTTATGAATTTAAGGGTATTAATGGGTTAATTACTAATTTTCATTTACCTAAATCAACTTTAGTTATGCTAGTTAGTGCTTTTACATCAAAAGATATTATTATGCATGCTTATAGTGAGGCTCAAAGATTAGGATATCGTTTCTTTTCATTTGGGGATGCAATGTTTATTTGTTAGAAGGTTAAACCTTCTTTTTTATTTTTAATTTGTTATAGCCTATTAGGAGTATCCTTTTGGGTGTTGTCAATTTGTTTATTTTGTGGTAGTATCTTTATA
>HF998220.1 GCA_000433255.1 Coprobacillus sp. CAG:605
ATTTAAGTTCTAATTTAGATGTCGAAACAATTAATCATAAAAATGATGTTATCAAAAAAGAAATAAAAAAATTAAACAAAAAGAAAATTACTCTTGATCCAGATAATAATTCTAAAGAATATACAACTGAACTTATAAAAAAGTTAGATTGTATAGAAGAAAATAATACTCTAATTTTTACTAATATTAAAAATATAGGCTTTACTTTTCTCTATGATTTATTATCACGAGAGGCTAAAAGAGATATGATTCATAGACTTATATTCCAAATAGAAATTACTAGAGATAACAATTACAACATAGATATTAAAAATATAAAATTTACTGATGAATTTATAACAAAAAGCAGTAAAGAATATTTAAAATATCTTAATAAAATTATGCTAAATAATAATATTGGCATTAAATATAAAGAAGAAATCAGCAAAGAAAAACTTAAAAACATAGAGTTGGATTATAATATTTTATCACTTACAAAAATGAAAAATAATAATTATTCCAATGAATTTATAGAAGATTTTATTTTAAAATCAAGAGAACATTTATATGTAGATGGTATCATTAGTTGCCCCTATGTTGAAGAAAATACTATCAAAGATATTTTAATATTAATACCTAAAAAAGAAGTAATAACTACAAATTAAATAAAGAAAAGAGGAATAAAAAATGAGATTAAATTATACAAAAGTTGGTGATTATTATTTACCAAATTTAACTTTAAATAATAAAAATAACCAAAAAATTAATAAATATGGTTACTTAAGGCTTCACTATCTGAAAGAAAATAACAAGTCATTATATACAACTCTACTAATGAGAGATGAATTAATTAATCATCTTATTTCAGTTAGTAAACTATGCGAAAAAAGATTAGATATTTTAATGAATAATTACAGAAAAGTAGATAAAAAACTATCTGAAAAAAGTAAAGAAGTAAATCAAATTGAATGGGTAAAACTTATGAATAATTATAAAAATATGGTTGAAGAAATTATCTTAAAAGAACTTATATATATTTAATATATGTGAGGACAAGTATCAAAAATATGTCTAGCCAGCACTGAATTTGTTCTCCCGCACAAATTCGTATATGGGAGCCCTATATCCCAAATATTAAAAGGAAAGGATGACAAAGAATGAGAGAAAGAAATTGGAAATTTAATGTCTATTTAAATACTGATGAAAAATATATGCTACGAAGAAAAGCAGAAGCAACAGGACTAACAACTTCTGCACTTATTCGCTATTTAATTACTGATTTTAAACCTAAAGAAAAACCACCAGAAGAATTTTATGAGTCATTAAATTCAATTAGAAAAATTGGTAATGTATTAAATCAAATAGCAGTCAGAATGCATATGCTTGGTTATGTAGAAGATGAAAAAAATTTAAGAAGAACTATTACTAATCTTAATAATATAATAATGAGTATTAAAAAATATTATTTACTACCTGATAAAAACGATAAAGACAATGCCAACTAGCATTGTCTTTTTATACAATATCATTTACTATTGTTCTATTCTATAAAGATTTCTATATTCCAAACAATTTTTCATCAATTCATTATGCGTTCCACTAGCACTTATTTTGTGTTTATCTAGAAGTAAAATATTGTCGGAATCTACTATTGTGCTTAATCTATGTGCAACAATGATAACAGTATGATCTTTAGCTAAATCTTTAATAATACTTTTTATTTTTTCTTGATTATTATTATCTAATGAACTTGTTGCTTCATCCAGTAGAATTACCTTGGATTTTTTGATTAAGGCTCTTGCAATAGCAATTCTCTGTTTTTGACCACCACTTAGAATAACTCCATTTTCTCCAACCAGAGTATTATAGCCATCTTCCATTGATGTAATAACATCGTGAATTTGTGCTTTTTTACAAACATCAATTATTTCCTCATCGGTTGCACTTGAATTAGCTAATTTTATATTTTCTTTTATTGATAAATTAAAAATGTAAGGAGATTGAGAAACCACTGATATATTATTCTTTATAGTTTCTTCAGATAAATCGTTTATATTGTAGTTATCTATAAATATTTCCCCACTATTCACACTATAACTTTTACTTATCAATTTCAAAATAGTAGATTTACCCTCTCCGCTTTTACCAACGATTGCAATCATTTTATTTGGTTCAACTTTAAAAGAAACATTTTCAAATAATTTATTTGAATTATACTTAAATCCAACTTTTCTGAATTCTATTTTTCCTTTTATATTATCTACTTTTATTGTTCCATAATTTTCCTTACTAAAAGAATTATAAGTAATTATATCAAACACTCTTGAAGCAGATACTTTTCCATCTGCTAATTTTTCTCTTATTTCAGATATATAATTTATTAAATCTAATACCTTGTTTTTGTATAGAAAAATTATCATAAATGAACTGATTTGAAGTGTATTATTCACAATAAAGTAAACTGACAATAATATAAATACAAAGTCTAATACATGTTGAAATGCTTTAATCCATCTATTCCAAGTTCTCCTAGTATGAATACTTTTTATTTCTGCTTTTATGGTTTCTGTTTGTTTTTGATTAACATCTTGCAAAACAACTGACTTTAAATTAAGATCTTTGATTTCTCTTATTCCTCTTATTACATCCGTATATAATCCAACAACCCTTTCATCTTTTTCTTTGTAATCTTTTTTGGATTTTTTATAATAATACAATTTTTTTGATGTTAAAATATAAATAAGTATTACATTTAAAACCAAATATAAACCTAAATATATATTTAAACAAAGAACATAAATTATGAAACTAATATTAAGTATTATACCAGATAAATCATCTGTTATATAATCAAACAATTCTGCCAATTCAGTAGTGTCCTTATTTAGTCTTGATATGAAAAGCCCAGAATTTGTATTATCAAAGTTTTTTACTTCAAAATTTGTTAGACTTTCTAACATATCACTTTTTAAATCAAAATTAACTTTTCCATTTAATTTTAAAACTGCTCGTGACCATAAGTTTGTAACTATTTCAATTATTATTCTTAATACCACCAAAAATAATGCTATTTTTAAAATTTCTATTTTATTAAAATTTTCAAAAGAACCTAACATTTTTCCTTCATATATTGGCGATAATAATGATATTCCTGCATATCCTAAACTTAGTATAACAACCATTATAGAAAGAAATTTATATTTTTTATAATATCTAAATAATTTTTCTAAATTTTTTGTTTCATTTTTCATAATAATATCTACTCCTATTATAATTACAACTATATTACCAATTATCAAACGCGTTATAAAACTATAAAAATTATACAATATTTAAGCTTTTTTTTCCATACTTCATTGAAATTTAATAGCAATTCCTATATAATAATTTTAGAAAGAGAAAAAAGTTCGTAACTTGTATGTGATTCGCTCCAGTGACGTTTCTGTTCGAACTTTTCGAACATTTACGATAGATATCATCTCATATTGAGATGATTTTTTGTTTGTTAAAAAGTCATCCTTAAAAGAAAGGATGGTGTTTGTAGTGATTAAGATTATTACACAAGAGTTAGAAATAGAAAGTAATCTTAAACAACGATTAGAATTTATATGTGAGTTTTGTCATATCAAACCTACTATTATAAATGGTAGTATTAGAAAAATTGATAAAACTAATTTATCTTACATAGAGCCACATAGAATTATTGTTAAAGATACTACTTTTCTAGCATTTAATTATTCTACTGATATTTATGTTGGTAGTCTAAATAAAAAAAATTCAACTTGTGGAACTTAAAGATTATTGGAATTTTTCAAAAGATTTATATACTCATAATATATTTAACGATAAAACTATTGAATCAATTCAGGATGACTATATTTGGAATAAAGAAAATGATAAAAATAAAAACAAAGGAAAAGATGATT
>HF998221.1 GCA_000433255.1 Coprobacillus sp. CAG:605
TAAGTGAAGGTCAAGAACGTGGAATTGCCATTGGTGAAACTCGTGGAATTGCTATTGGCGAAGCTCGTGGTGAAACTCGTGGAATTGCCATTGGTGAAACCCGTGGAATTGCTATTGGTGAAGCTCGTGGTTTGAAACGTGGCGAGAATAAGAAAACTGTTGAAAGCATACGTAATATGAAATCAATGGGCTTTGAAGATAACATCATAATGCAAGCACTTAATACTGATGAATGCACTCTAAAAAACGCTTTGTCATTAAAGATGTAAAACGCTTAGCAAATATTGCTAAGCTCCTTTTTTGGTGTTAATACCTAAAACTGATGCAAGGGTACTACCTAAGATTAAGACTAAATAGTAAATAACTTTGGAAAGACTAAAGAAGTCTTTGAAAAATAGACTGATAATAAAGAGAGTAAGTACTAAGATAGAACCAATCTTTAAACCACTTTTATAACCTTTATTATTACTTTGATGACCATATTTAAAACCTAGAATTATGAATATTAACAAGGTTGATATAAAAGTGATAATATTACAAGCATTTTTACTTAAGTTGGTGTAAAGATATAATAAAGAAATAAAAAAGTTAGATATTAGGAGGTAGGACATAAAGATACCAAGAGTTTTTAAATATTTTAAAGTATTTTTCATGCAATCACCTATTAAAATATATGTTTAAAAATATTACTTATGATACATAATATAAATGGTGATTGTTAATGGATTTATTAATTATAACAGTAAAAACAATATTTTTTTATTTCTTCATTATTTTGGCTTATCGGATTATGGGTAAAAGGGAGGTAGCTCAATTAGGCATAACTGATTTAATTGTATCAATTTTAATTGCAGAATTAGTAGCTATCTCTATTGAAAATTTTAATGATACAATTTTAAATACAGTTATTCCTATATCGCTTTTAGTTGTACTTGAAGTGGTATTGGCATTTATCTCGATAAAATCGAAGAAAATAAGATATTTCTTTGATGGCAAGCCATCATTAATAATAAGTAATGGGCAAATTAATTATAATGAAATGGTAAAACTAAGATATTCATTAGAAGACTTATTATTTCAATTAAGACAAAATAGTATTAAAAGCATTGAAGAAGTAGAGTATGCGTTCTTAGAATCTAATGGTAAATTATCGATATTTCCATATAACTTTTTGAAGTTAAAATCAAGTTATCCTATGCCTTTAATTGTTGATGGTAAGGTTCAAGAGGATGTGTTAGTGGAGGTTAATAAGTCACATTCATGGTTAAAAAAAGAACTTGCAGCGAAAAACTTAAGTTCTAAAGATATTTTCTATGCGTTTTTAAAGAAAAACAAGATATATGTGATAAGGAAAAGTGATATTGCTTAATGAATTAAAGTTCTTTGATTATTAGATCTAATATTCATTTCATCACTAAGTCCTAAAATATAATCAGCAGAAATATTTAAAACAATACAGATATTATAAAGATAAGTAACGGGCATGATATTTATGCCTTTTTCGTATCTAGCATATTGTTGTTGTTTTAATCCGAGACGATAGCTTAACTCATTTTGAGTTAAATCCCGTTTTTTCTAGCTAACATTAATCTTTCATTATAATAAAACATAAAAATCACTCCGTAAGTTATTAAAATATATATATATCATTTAAGACATTATTTCTTAACTTAAGTAAACCCATTTGTTGTAATATAAGACATTTAAAGTTTTTAAACAAAAATTGTAAAAATGTTGTCAAAAACGTTGTAAATTTAGTATATTAAAAATTATGAAAGGCTTTAATTGTGTTAGAATAGAATATGTTACCCCAAAAAATGGGCAATGTTAGAAAGGATGATTAGATGAAAACGATTATAACTAAAGATAGTGGGATTGACCCTATTAATAATTTATATGTTATTCCAGCTATTGTTAGAAAAGATTTTAAATTAGAATATAAAGATGGTATTGATATTACTAGTGAGGAAGTATTAAAGGGGGTTGATGAGGGACATATTTATCAAACTGCCGCTCCTAGTATTGAAGATTATGATAAGACATTTAGAGAGGCTTTAAGAAATGGTGATGAAGTGGTTCATTTATCAATGTCTAGTGGTATTAGTGAGGGTAGTGTTAACACGGCTAATGTGATGGCCAATAGTGTTTGTCCAGAGAAAATTAGGGTTATTGATACTAAGAATGCTGCTACGGGTGGTACTTTAATAGATATATATGCGGAATATTTAGCAAAAGAAGGATTAAGTGCTAAGGAAATAGTTAAAGAGCTAGAAGAATATAAGAAAAGTATTCAAACAGCGTTTTTTGTTCCAAATCCTATTGGTTTCTTAAATAGTGGAAGAGATAAGACTGATGAATCAATGACGACGAAGTTTAAAAGATTAGGTCTTGGAGCGTTGCAAAAGTTAGGATATAAGTATCGAGTTGATTTTAATGAAGAAGGAAACTTAAATATTAAAGGCATGATGAGAGGAATTTCACAAACTAAGGCTTATGAAATGGTTCAAGAAATAGTTAATGATGATACTATGGAAATGTATGATTCTAATACAGCAGTTTTAGGTACAGTAGCAGAGGGTGTTGTTGATATGGAGACCTTAGAAAATTATTTGAAGAAATATTTTAACTGTGTCGTAAGAAGGGATATTGGAGCTACTGTAGCGGCATATGGTTCTAAAGATTTAATTGGTTTGAGTTTAAAAAGAAAAAAATAGAAAAAGCTTCTTGAAAAGAGAAGTTTTTTCGTTTATAATTTTAATAGTAGAAAGTGGTGGAAGGATGAATAAAAAAGGTTTTACCTTAGTTGAGGTAATAATGGTGGTTGTGATTCTTGGAATAATTATTGGGATTGCAGTGCCATCTTATATAGCTATATCTAATAATATTAAAGAAAAAAACTATAATCAAAAGATGGATAATATTAAATCAAAAGCTTTGGAGTATGCGACCGATAATAATGTTGAATCTATTACAATTCCGGTTAAAGCTTTAATTGAGGAAGGGTATTTAGCAGAAGAAAATCCGGATAATGGGGAGAACGAGAAAATTACTAATCCTTTAGGAGGATATCTAGATTGTGCTAATATTGATATTGTAAGAACTGATGATTCTTATGAGATAAGTTTAAGTGATACATCTAATTGTAGTACGGAGAATATTGTTAATAATAGTAAGATTACAATTGATGTTTATGAGTATCGGAATAATACTTTAGGAAAAAAGCTAGGTAGTAATGGTAATGTTAGTTGGACTAATAGTGATAAAGTATTATTGTATGCTGATGTTTCAAAGTTAGATGGTATAGGTAGTGATACTACTTGGAATTATGGAACATTAAGTAAGAAGAAGAGTGGTAATATTGCTACTTCGCTTACTGTAGATGAAGCTTACGCTAATATATATGTTGTTGAGGCATTAGTATTCTTAAATAGTGAATATACTTTTAGTATTAATACTAATAATGGAGTTGCGACTTCAGTTATATCAGATGAGGCTTATGCTAATATCTATGTTGTTGAATCATTAGTATTCTTAGATAGTGAATATACTTTTAATATTAATACTAATAGTGGTATGGCTACACAAAAAGTTAATGTAAAAATAGATAGAGAAAAACCTATTGCTAATGCTCATGTTGCTAGTGAGTGGACTAAGGGTAATAAGAAAGTTACATTTAGTGGTTCGGATGGTAGTGGATCCGGTATTAAAGGGTTTTATTTAGGATTTAATAATACTACTCCAACTATTGATATGTTTAATAGGGATTATGAAAATAAAGATGATGATGATTATTTAACTGCTAATTTAGATGCTGGAAAGTATTATTTATATACTTTAGATAAAGCAGGTAATATATCTGATGCTTATAGTTTTGAAGTGAGTGGTGTTGATAAGAAGGGACCAGTATGTAAGTATTCAAATGAAAATACAACATGGACTACACAGGATCAAGTAATTAGATATGGTTGTGATCAAGATAGTGGAACTGGTTGTAAGGTTACTTCGGATACTGTTGAAACGATAAAAGATACAACTAAGTATGTTGATAGAAAATGGACTATCGAAGATAATATTGGCAATAAAACAGAGTGCAGCCAAAGAATTAATGTGTTTATTGATAAAGTTGCACCAACTATTAAATTTAAAAATTCTAATGAATATATTTGGGAATCTACTAATAAGAATATCAGTGATTACTATGATTATAGCCAAAGTATAAGTGGAGTATCTATTAGTTGTAATTATAATAATACTAAGAGTTTACCTTTTGGTAAGAATGGAGTAAGTTGTACGATAAGGGGAGGTTCTGGATTAGCGGCATCTTCTAGTACGGTATTTCATCATCAATATACTGCCGCGGAAGCTTGTAGTGGTGGAAGATATTTACAAAATGGTGTTTGTAAGATGAATTATTATAATGATGAAGGTCACTGTGGTTGCAATACTTGGAGATATTGTCAGTCATGGGATTGTGGTTCGACAGTAAATACTTGTCGTAATTCAGCCTGTGGAGTAGAATGGTATAATACTTGCTCGCATAGCGATTGTGGAATTGCTTATTATAATACTTGTCAACATGCTTCTTGCGGACGTAATCCAGGTCATTATGTAAATGGTTCTTGTAAAAGCTATAGATGGAATTGTGTTAGAGCTGGTATGAGTGGTTCTTATGTTACTTATGGCGCTACTAATCCTTATCCTGGTCATTGTAGTAATGGTGGCTGCGTATCTTACAATAGAGTTTATGTCCAAGGCTCAATTAAATCTTGTACGATACCAGCATGTGGTGTTGGAGCATATAATTCTTGTGCAACACCTGGCTGTGGTGTAGGAGCATATAGAAATTGTCAAACCGAAGGGTGTGGCAGAACACCAAATTCTTGTAGAACCTCAGCGTGTGGTTGTGAACGAGGAAATGATTGTACTTTAACTGAACAACAATATCACTATTATTATTGTCATCGAACAGGCAATACTGGTGGTAAGGGAGATTTAAATGGATCAACTTGTACATTTAATTAAGAAAGGATAAAAAATGAAGAAATACTTTAAATATATTTTAATTGCTATTATTTGTCTTATTGTTATTGGATGTGGAATTGTAATAGCACTAGTTTTAAAGCCAAAACATTCACTAGATAATGAGTCTTTAGATTCTAAAAAAGAACAATATGAATGTGTATCTACTTTAACGAATGATGAAAATTTAGTAGAAAAATCTTTTTTAGAAGTATCTGTAAGTAATAATAGAGTTATAAGTGAAGAGTCTTATGATTATATTGTGGTTAAGGATGATTCAATTTATCAAGAAATGAAGAATAGTGATGATTACAAAGATGCTAACTTTAATGATAGTGATAAATCTGTAAAAATTAGTAAGTCTTCAAAAGATATGACTAAGACTACTGATGGTAAGGATTTAGAATTAAATTATGAAGAATATAGGGAGCAACTTAGTAAAGTAGGGTTTACTTGTACTTTAAAGAGTTCTTAAATAAGATAGGCGTAGAATGAAGAAATATTTAAAATATATAATTGGTGGTATTTGTTTAATAGCATTGATTTTAGGAATTGGGTTAGTTGTAGTATTAAATCTTAAGAAAAAACAAGATAGTAATAATAGTGTTTATTATACTTGTACTAAGGAACAAAATACTACGGAGTATAATGTAGCTAGTACAGTTTTAAATATTGAAACTGTTAATGGTAGGGTAATGATAGAAAAAAGTTATACAGAATTAAAGTTTAGTGATAAAAATGCATATGATTCTTTAAAAAATGTTAATTATGCTTCTCAATATAATTATGATGATAGTAAGATGATAATTAATATAGATATTCAAACTAAGGATATGACTAAGACTTCTAATGGTGATGATTTAGAATTGAAGTATGAAGATTATAAAGCTGAACTTGTTAAAGAAGGCTTTAGTTGTAAGTAAGAAACATTAATTGTGTTTCTTTTTTTGTCAAGTTATTGCCTTTTAGTAGCTTATCTTAAGAGTTTTTGTTACAATTAAGTTAGGTATAATAAAGGAGGAGATAATATGCCTAATAAGAAGTATGTTTATGACTTTAATGAAGGAAATAAAGATATGAGAAATATCTTGGGTGGTAAGGGTGCTAACTTAGCTGAAATGACTAATATTGGTTTACCTGTACCTAGAGGGTTTACTGTTACAACAGAGGCTTGTAATAAGTATTATGAAGATAATAAAGTAATATCTAATGATATTATTAAAGAGATAGATGAACATTTAAAGAATCTAGAAAAAGTTACAGGAAAAACTTTGGGTGATCCTAAAAATCCTTTATTAGTGTCAGTAAGAAGTGGCGCTAGGGCATCAATGCCAGGGATGATGGATACAGTATTGAACTTAGGAATGAATGATACTGTTGCATTAGAGTTTACGAAGATAACTAATAATAAGAGATTTGTGTATGATTCTTATCGAAGATTTATTCAAATGTTTGCTGATGTAGTTAAAGGATATCCTAAAAGAGAGTTTGAACGTAAATTAGATGAAATAAAAGATGCTAGACATGTTAAATATGATAGTGATCTAACAGCTGATGATATGGTTTATGTAACTGATACTTTTAAAGATATTTATAAAAATATTGCTGGGGTAAGTTTTCCTCAAGATCCTCATGAACAATTAATTGAGGCAGTTAAAGCAGTGTTTAGGTCTTGGAATAATGATCGTGCAATATACTATCGTCATATG
This sequence comes from Coprobacillus sp. CAG:605, assembly GCA_000433255.1. Classification (GTDB taxonomy): domain Bacteria; phylum Bacillota_I; class Bacilli_A; order RF39; family UBA660; genus CAG-605. The sequence continues at coordinate 6,729 of HF998221.1, forward strand.
AATGATATTCCTAGTTCTTGGGGAACCGCTGTTAATGTTCAAGAAATGGTTTATGGTAACTCTGGTGAGACTAGTGGTACAGGAGTTGCGTTTACAAGAAATCCAGCAACGGGTGAGAAAAAGTTGTTTGGTGAATATTTAATGAATGCTCAAGGTGAAGATGTAGTAGCGGGTATTCGTACACCTCAACCAATTGATACTTTAGCAACTACTATGCCAGAAGTATACGAAGAATTTGTTAAGGTAGCTAATACTTTAGAAAATCATTATAAAGATATGCAAGATATGGAATTTACTATTGAAAAAGGTAAGTTATTTATGTTGCAGACGAGAAATGGTAAGAGAACGGGTACTGCTGCTATTAAGATTGCCGTTGATTTAGTTAGAGAAGGTATGATTACGAAGGAAGAAGCTTTGCTTAAAGTTGAACCTAAACAATTAGATCAACTATTACATCCAACTTTTGATACGGAAGCTTTAGGACATGCTAAGAAGGTTGCTAGTGGGCTTGCGGCATCACCTGGTGCGGGAGCTGGTAAGATTTATTTTGACGCTAGTGATGTAACAAAGGCAGCTAAACGTGGGGAAGATACGATTTTAGTTAGATTAGAAACTAGTCCTGAGGATATTGAAGGAATGCAACATGCTAGAGGAATTCTTACTATTCGTGGGGGAATGACTTCACATGCAGCAGTTGTAGCTCGTGGTATGGGAAGATGCTGTGTATCTGGATGTGGACAGTTAAAAATTGATGAAGATAATAAGACTTTAACTACTATGGATAATCATGTTTATCATGAAGGTGATGAAATCTCGCTAGATGGGTCTACGGGTACTGTATATGATGGATTAGTTAAAACTAGAGAACCAGAAATATCAGGAGATTTTGAAATATTTATGAAGTGGGCTGATGAAGCAAGAAGACTAAAGGTTAGAACTAATGCCGATACACCAAGAGACGCTATTCAAGCTAAGAAATTTGGCGCTGAAGGTATTGGACTTTGTCGTACAGAGCATATGTTTTTTGAAAAAACGAGAATATTTAATTTTCGTAAGATGATTGTTGCTGAGACTACTGAAGAACGTGAGAAAGCGTTGGAAGGAATATTACCTTATCAAAGAGCTGATTTTGAAGAGTTATATAAAGCTATGGCACCAAACCCAGTGGTTATTAGATATTTAGATCCTCCTTTACATGAATTCTTACCTCATACTGATGAAGAGATTAAAGAGTTAGCTAAAGACTTAAATATTAGTTTTGAACAATTAAAAAATAAAGTAGAATCTTTAAAAGAATTTAACCCAATGATGGGACATAGAGGATGTCGTTTGGCGGTAACTTATCCAGAGATTGCTAGAATGCAAACAAGAGCCGTTATTGAAGCTGCTATTAATGTTGGTAAGGAAGGTTACAGTGTTGTTCCAGAGATAATGATACCTTTAACTTGTGATATTAAAGAATTTAATTATGTTAAAAAAATAGTTACTGATACGGCTGATGAGATAATTAAGAATGCTAATGTTTCGATGAAGTATCAAGTTGGGACAATGATTGAAATACCAAGAGCGGCGTTGCTTGCCGATGAAATTGCTAGTGAAGCTGAGTTCTTCTCCTTTGGAACGAATGATTTATCACAACTTACTTTTGGGTTCTCAAGAGATGATGCTTCAAAATTCTTAGGCGATTATTATGCGAAGAATATCTTTGAGTCTGATCCATTTGCTAAGCTTGATCAACATGGTGTTGGTAAACTAGTAGAAATGGGTGCTAGATTAGGTAGAAAGACAAGACCAGATATTTCTTTAGGTATTTGTGGAGAACATGGTGGCGATCCGGCTAGTGTAGAGTTTTGCCATAATGTAGGACTTGATTATGTATCTTGTTCACCATTTAGGGTACCAATTGCTCGTCTTGCCGCAGCTCAAGCAGCTATTAAAGCGAGTGAAAAATAGAACGTAATCACGTGAAATAATAAAATACAAGAAAGACTAGAAATAGTCTTTCTTTTGTTGTAATTAAAAGTGATAAATAAAATTAGTAAAAAAATATTATACATAAAAAGCGGTTGGCTAGTGTGTTACTAGCATTTTTAAAATTTGATAAAAATAGTCAAAATATAGTTTGGATGACTATTTTTTATTGGAAGAAATAATGTAAAAAAAAGAAAGAAATGATAAAAAATGTATTTTAAGAAACCAACATTAAACAACTTATCACAAGGAGCTCGTTTAGAGTATGTGAGAAGAATAAGACATATGGATATGGATGATGTCGCAGATTATTTTGGATTTGGAGGTAATGATCCACATAAGACTTTTAACAGTTATGAAAGTAACTATAGACATCCAAGTAAAGAAAGATTAAAAGATATAGCAGAATTATATGAGGTGAGTATTAATGCTATAAAGGAATATGATTTTAGTAATCCAATTGATGTAATTTATAGTCTGATGTTGCTAGAAGAAGAATTTCCATATTATGAGATTAATTTTGATACTGAAAGCTACGAGAAAACAAAATATAATGAAATAGTCCAAAATGTAATTAATGAATGGAAAGAAATGAGAGATAAAAGAAAAAACTATGAAATATCAGATGAAGAGTATCTTGATTGGAAATTAAATTTTGAAATAGGAATTTAATGATTTCTTAATGTAATAATCTAATTGTCAAAAACTATGGTATAATAATTATCGGTAGGTGATTAGAATGGGCAAAATTAAATTTAATGCAAAATCTGCAAGTGGTTTATTATGTAGTTTTAGTGTCTTTATAGACGGAGAAAAAGTCGGTAAAATTAAACAAAATTCAAGTGAAATTTTTGAAATTGATAAAGGAAAACATGTTTTTCAAATAAAAGATAGTGGTGCATTTAATAAATCTCAAGAATACGAGTTTCATGTTAAGAATGACGAAATTATTTCATATAACATTTCTTGTAATGGATTTAAATATATGGTTGATAGCGATGATTCAAATCAAGCATCTATTGATAATGAAAAAATGATATTATGTTCTGAGTTAACTTCCGAATTAAGTAAATTAATATCTTCGGTTGAAGAAACAGGTGAAAAGGTTCTTATTGCTATAAGAGGAGCATTTAGGGAATATTTAATCTGTACAAATAAGAATGTATATATAGTAAAAAAGGGATTTATGACTGGACATTTTTTAGGAAAAGGTAATTTCCATATTCCATATAATAAAATAACAAATGTTGAAATTGATATGCATTTATTATCTGGCTATTTTGAAATATCTACAGGCGGATTAGAAAATAAGCGATTAAATTATTGGTCTAGTAATGACAATGAAAATCCAGCTAAACAACCGAATTGTATATCTTTAAATAAAGTAGTGTTAAGTGATTTTGAAAAAGCAAGAAATTTTATTTTGAATCATGAAGATGAAACTAAAAATGTTGGAATAATAAAAAACGAAAAATCTATACCAGAACAAATTAGAGAGTATAAACAATTACTTGATGATGAAATAATTAGTAAAGAAGAATTTGAAGAAAAGAAGAAAGAGTTGCTTGCAAGTAAATAATGTATTATAGTCTTTTAAGGGAGTAGAAATACTTCTTTTTCTTATGTTTAAAATCGCACCCTAAATTATTTTTTACAAATATGATAATTTAAATGTGGAGGTGATTTAATGAAAAGAAAAGTAGCAATTTATGCTAGAGTTTCAACTGAACATGAAGCTCAATTATCTGCTTTGGATAATCAAATTCAATATTATGATGGTATTCTAAAGCAACATCCAGATTGTATTCTTTATGATAGATATATAGATGAGGGTATAACAGGAACCTCTACTAAAAAGAGAAGAAATTTTATAAGAATGATGGAAGATGCTAAAGAAGGAAAATTTGATTTAATAGTTACTCGCGAAGTATCAAGATTTGCAAAGAATACAGTTGATACTCTTCAAGAGACTAGAAAGTTAAAGAAAATTGGAGTGGAAGTTTATTTTACCGAAGACAATATTTGGACTTTTAATGATGAAGATGGTGAATTAAAACTTACTATAATGGCAACACTTGCTCAAAATGAAGGTAAGAAAACATCTCAAAGAGTTAAAGCTGGTCAAATGATATCTTTCAAAACGGAGTATTTTATGGAGCTGGTAATATACTTGGATATGATAAAGTTGTTAAAGATTTAATTGCAAATGAAGAACAAGAAGAAATAGTAAGATTTATCTATTCGGAATATTTAAATGGTAAAGGTACTGTAGTAATAGCAGATGAATTAACAAGAAGAGAAGCAAAAATATCAACCGGATTAACTAATTGGAGTCCAGCTTATATATCAAGAGTATTAAGAAATCCATTTTATTCAGAAACTATAGTTTATAGAAAATCATATATACCTGATTATTTAGAACAAAAACCAAAAATGAATTACGATGAAGTAGAACAAGTAATAGTGGAAGGCAAACATGAACCACTCGTATCAAAAGAAGAATTTAAAAAGGTTCAACAAATTATGGATAGCCATTCTAAACCAATAAAAGTAGGTAGAAGGCAAGCGAATGGAGTTGTTAAAAATATATGGAGTAAGAAATTAGTTTGTAAATGTGGCTCTAACTTTAATAGAAAGATATATCATAAGAATAAAAACAATACAACATATTGTTATGTTTGCTATAACAAGAAAATGCATCCAAAAAATAGGCTTAAAGAAAGTTGTGAAGTTAAAGAAGTTCAAGAGTGAAAGTTACAATACATGGCTGAAGCAATATTTAGAAATCTTACACAAGATATCAATAATAGAAAAGAGCTATACGATAAATTAATGAAGGGAATAGATATAGAAAAATATCCTGAGAAAAAAAATAAAACAAAGAATTAATGAATTAAATCAATTAGTAGAAAATGAAACAGCAAAATTAGATAAATTAATTGATTCGTATTTAGATCAAACTATTGATTTAACTATGTATGATATATTTCAAAAGAAGTTATCAAGCAGAATAGAAAAATATAAAATAGAAATAAGTGAGTTAGAGAAGAAATATGAATCCATAGAACCACTAGATGTAAGAGTAGAAAAAGCGAAAGCTAGTATTCGTAAATTATTAGACATTAACTATAATGGTGTTGATGAAAAAAATAATAGAAGAATTTATTGAAAAAATAATAGTTCATAAAGATTATTTTGAATGAAAATTAAACTTTATGAATGACATAATAGAATTAGAGATTAGAGGCAAAAGCAAAAAAGATGTTTTTTTAATGGAACATACCGATGACATTTAGCATTAATATGGATTATTTTAAGTGTTTTTGATATAATAGGACATTAAGAAGGTGAATTGCATGATTGAAAGTATATTTATTAAAAACTTTAAAAAATTTGATAGAAAAACAATTAAAATAGATCAACATAATATTATTATAGGTGAAAACGATTCGGGAAAAAGTACAATATTACAAGCTTTAGATATATTTTTTAATCAAGAAAAAATTGACAAAGTATATGTAAGAGTTCAAGGAGAACCAGTTGAAATAGGAATTAGATATAATGGAAATATGTATAAAAAAACGTATTCTACAGCTTCATACAAATTAACTGATGTATCAGGTAATATTGAGAATTTAAATAATATAAAATATATTTATATTCCTGCTGGGAAATATGGTGTGACTGAGATGATACAACAGTTATCTGTAGCAAAGGTATTAGAAAATACCAGTAATGATATTATTGATGAATTAAAGAGAATATCACAGGAATCAATTGATCAAGTTATAAGTGGCATTGATCGTGAATTAATAGTTTTAAATAATGATACAACAACGCTTACTGGAAAGGAAAAATTTAGTTATAATTCTAGTTTAAAATTTGGAATCGAAACTGATGGTATAGCTGTTGAAGCAAGAGGATTGGGTTTTCAAAAAAATATTTTATATGCATTACTTATTGGTAATCAATATAATAATGTAGTATTAGGAATCGATGAAATTGAAAATTCTTTTTCAATAAATAATGCCAAAAATATGATTGGTAAATTGCATGAAAGAATAGGGCAAACATTGATTACCTCACATTCGTCTCGTATATTGAATGCAAGAAATAATGCAAGTATTTACCCGCTATTTAGTGAAAACAATACTTCGTTGATTGAATTATTGGAATCATTAGATAACACAGAGAATAAAAACTATGTTTTAGTAGAAGGACCATATGATTTGAATTGGGTTAAAACTTCTATAAATCTTTTAGGTAAATCAAATGAATTTATTGTTTTACCAAGTGGTGGCTGTGGAAATATAGATCATTTATGTAGTGAATTAGAAAGTTATAATAAGAAATGTTATCTCATTAAAGATGGGGATACAAATGAAGAAAATTCGTTATCGAAGGAATGTATAGAATTATATGCTCCATTGGAGGCAATTAATGAAATATTAGAACTGGAATTAGAAAATGTACCAGAATCAAAAGAAGAGTTTTTTAACTTAACAACAATTGAAGGTGTTAGAAATAGCGACACTGTTAAAGATAAGTTAGCAAAGAATATTGGTAATTATCTCACTGTTGATAATTCTTTGATAAGCGAAATACAAAATTTAATAAGCAATAATCAATGAAAAAGTCATTTTAGTCGAATATAGAACGACAAGTCGTTCCAATAAGTTTTCCTATGTATTATGGGGCACAAGCAGCTATTAAAGAAAAAATGGCTAATTAATATTTTAGATAAAACTAGGATGCAAGTGGTGTCTTAGTTTTTTAATACTTTGAAGTGCCACTGAAAAAAGTAATGAAAAATGAAAATTTTTTCAGTTGAATGAAAAAACTTTACTTATGCGTTGAAAGAATATATAATTAAATCAGAGGTGATAATCATGATAGAAAGACCAGAATATATGAACTTTTTATTAAGATTAAAAGATAAACATATAATAAAAGTCGTAACAGGTATAAGAAGATGTGGCAAATCAACGCTGTTTGAATTATATAAAAATCATTTATTAAACGATGGTGTTGATAAATCACAAATAATTAGTTTGAATTTTGAAAATCCTAATGATATGAAATTTGAAAATTGGAAAGAATTATATAGCTACGTTGAAAAAAAGCTTGTAAAAAATAAAATGAATTATATATTTTTAGACGAAGTACAAATTCTTGAACATTTTGAAAAGGCTGTCGATGGCTTATTTATAAAAGACAATGTTGATTTATATATAACTGGGTCTAACTCGTATATGCTATCTGGTGAATTAGCAACTTATTTAACAGGAAGATATATGCAAGTTCATATGTTACCATTATCTTTTGCAGAATATATAGAATATTATGGCGATAATGAAATAGAAAAAAAGTATAATTCTTATGTAAAAAATGGGGGATTTCCATATTTATTAAATCTTGATAATGATAGTGAGTTAATTCATAATTACTTAGAAGGAGTTTATAATACCGTTTTATTAAAGGATGTTGTTTCAAGAAATAATATAAAAGATACTATGATTTTAGATAGTATTACAAGATTTTTATTTGATAGTATAGGACAATTAGTATCTACTAATAAGATAGCAAATACTCTTGTTTCAAATAATAGAAAATGTTCAGTTAATACTGTGGAAAACTATTTGAATAGTTTAACCGATAGTTATATCGTATATAAAATATCTAGGTATGATATAAAGGGAAAGGAATATCTTAAAACAGGAGATAAATATTATGTTTGTGATTTAGGATTAAGAAGTTATCTTTTAGGTTCGGTTAAAGATTACGGAAGTATATTAGAAAATATAATATTTTTGGAGTTAAAAAGAAGAAATTATAACATTTATATAGGAAAATGTGGGGATGGTGAAGTGGATTTTGTAGTTAAAAAGGATGATGGAATAAAATATATTCAAGTAGCACTTTCAGTTAGAGACGAAAATACATTAAATAGAGAATTAAACTCTTTGAAAAATATAAATGATAATTATCCAAAATATATAATAACTTTAGATCCGGAAGAGGTTGATCATGAAGGAATAAAGCAGATAAATGCAATAGATTTTTTAACCGGTAGGGTTGATCTATAACATGAATGAAGTAATTTTAATAACTAAGACTAAGTGAAAAAATTAGTCTTTTTTTCTAATCCAAAATAAGGTATACTTATTATAGTAAAGGATTGATAAAATGATAAAAGTTATATGTATTGGACATGCTTCTTATGATATGTATGTAAAAGTAGATGAATTTCCTAAAGAAAATGATAAATTAAGATTTGTTAATAAAATTGCTTGTGGTGGTGGTCCTGCTTCTAATGCGGCATATTTACTAGGCAAGTGGGGCGCTAGTAGTACTTTTGCGGGAGTTGTAGGTAATGATGTTTTTGGTAATAGAATTAAGAAAGAGTTAGAATCAGTTGGCGTTGATACTAGGTATATGGAGACTTCTTTTGAAAAGGATACAACTATTTCGTTAGTTATTGTTAATTCGAAGAATGCTTCACGTACAGTAATAAATGTTGCGGATGAATATGTTAAGTTAAAGAAATTTGATTTTGATTTTCAACCGGATTTAATCTTAGTAGATGGACATGATCCTTATGCTTCAAAATCAACGATAGAAAGATTTCCTAAAGCTATTAGTGTTGTTGATGCGGATAGATATACAAAAGATATTGAAGATATTTGTATGAAAGTAAATTATATTGTATGTTCTAAGGCATTTGCTGAAGCTGCTACGAAGATGAGTATTGATTATAATAATACTTCGACTTTAGTTAATGTTTATGATGAGTTAAGAAATAAGTACGATCATCAAAATATTGTGGTAACGCTAGAAGAACATGGCGCTATGTATATGGTAGATAATCAAATTAAGATTTCACCGGCTTTAAAGGTGGATGCTGTTGACACTACAGGAGCAGGGGATATATTTCATGGGGCGTTTTGCTATGGAATTGCTAATGGATATCCATTAGAGAAAGCTATTAAGTATGGCAATATTGCTGCAGGGTTATCTTGTCAAACTATTGGGGCACGTCTTTCGGTTCCAAAACTTGATGATGTTGTAAAAATATATGAGAAAATTAATTGATCCATTTACGGTGATGTTACCACATATTGATTTACATGGAGAGACTACGATGACAATTGAATATTTAATAGATTCTTTTATAAGAGATAATATAAAGTTAGAAAATGCTAAGGTGGTAATTATCCATGGTAAGGGTAGTGGAGCTTTAAAAAATAAGACTCATGAGGTATTAAAACATAACCATAATGTTAGTAAGTACTATATAGATAGTTTGAATGATGGTCAAACGATTGCTATATTAAATTTGACAAAACCATGAAAAAGTGTTATATTGTAGTCCCAATGTAAGTAGAATTAGATGCATATTTGACATTTTGAAAATTATATGCTATAATCTTTATATACAAAGGGAATATGGGGGAATGGTTATGAAAGGATTTGTATTAGATTACATTAATGAAAATGAATATCATAAGTTAGAAAGAGCTTTAAAAAAGTATAATATGCTTGCGTTTAAGAAATTAAACTTTGAATATTATCCAGCATTAAGGGATGGCAATTTTGTAGGTAAATTAGTATCGCAAAATAAAAAAGAAGGTACTAAAACTTATGAATTAAAGTTACCTAGTGATAAGATATTTGCTCAAATTCATGGTGATATTAAATTACATTATGTAGTATATGAGAATCAAGAAACTGTGATGCTAGATACGATTACTCCTTCTGATATTTTATTAGAAGGACATCAATCAGAACTTTCTACTTATAAGGGAGTTATGATATCTAAAGCTAACAAAGAGAAGGACATGTTTAAAATTGATTTATTAAACATGTTGCAAAATAATAAGTAGAAAATACTTATTTTTTTCACGAAAAATATTGCAAGAGACTTAATTTTATGATATATTTAATTAGTCGAAAGCGAATGGACCTCTAGCTCAATCGGTTAGAGCATCCGGCTCATAACCGGGCGGTTGTAGGTTCGAGTCCTACGAGGTCCACCACTGAATTGCAGGTATGGCGGAATTGGCAGACGCACTAGACTTAGGATCTAGCGGAGAAATCCATGGGGGTTCAAGTCCCTTTACCTGCACCATTATGATTTAATCGAACTTTTATAGTTCGTTTTTTCATTGCTTAGAAGTATTTATAGTATTAAGAAAATATCTACTATTAGTATGTAAGCAAGGCAACTTGCATAAAATAAAAATGTAAGTACTTAACTTTTGAGTGTTGAGTACTTGCTTTGAATGACAAAGTGTACTTAATCGGTCAGATTGAGTACTATTTTTTTATACAATATTAATTTCATCTTTCATTTAACTAATTATTGCATAATAAAATTGAGTTTATTATTTTACAATTTATATAAAGTATTAAAAATGCTGGCATAAGTATTATATATGTGTTGTATCTTCAAAAAAATTTTAAAAATGAAATTAGTCAGACGCGTTTGACAAATTTAGAATGATTTAAAATTTACTTCTAAATGTATAAGTGGTATACTTATATAGCCCTTTTAAAGGGAGATTAAACCTTGGTAACGAGGTTTTTTGTAACTACTAAGGAAGAGGATTATATGCAAAACAAATTAAAAATATTAAAAGAAAGAATAGAGAGAATTATTAATAATAAAGATGTAACTTTAGAAGAAAAGAGAAAGTATTTTAATAATTGGGTAATAGAGAATAATTACTTTGAGGATATGGATATTGTTGAATTACAAAAGTTTATTAATGCTATGGCTACTTGGTATACTTTAAGATATCCTAGTGAGGTATTAGAAAGTGATAGTAAGCCAAGTACTAAGATAGATAGACTTTTGACTAATCAAAATGAATATTTAGACTTTGTTTTAAAGGGTCCAATAAATAAAAGAAATATGGTTTTGGTAAGGGATGATGTAGATAGAGATATTCTTCTTACTATGAAAGTAGATGAAAATTTAAAAGTTGTCTGTGTAGTAGAGAATAATACAAATTTAGATAAAACAATGTTTTTGAATAAAAACTTAAAAGAAATCGTTAATATATTAAAAGAAAATAATATTGTTTTATATGATGAAAAGACACCATTTAATATTATTGAAGTTATTAAAGAATATGAGAAGCAAGAGTACTTTAAGAAAGGGTTATTAAGTACTATTATGGGTGAGATAATTAGTAGAGACTTAAAGTATGGCCCCATTAGGGGAATGAAGTTTGCTAAGGAGTATAACTTAGATTTAACGGAACCACTTAGATATGGAATAAGTACGGATGATGATATTAATAGAATGTTAATTAAGGAATATTTAGAGGTTTCTAGTAATCAAGATATAGTGTGTTACTTAGATTATTTGAAGTATCAATATATTGGGGTTTCAATATCTAAAATACCACAAGTTAACTTATGTGATATAATTAGAAAATATCAAGAAGAAGATGCTTTTTTAGAAAAGGAAGAAGTAAGAAATTTAGCTAAAAGTTTAAAAAAATAGAGAACAAAGTTAGAAAACTATGATATACTTCTAATTGAAGGGCTGGTGGGTAGTATGGCCTATGAAAATACTTTAGAGTATATTGTTAATAAGGTATGGGAAAGATATCGTTTGTATGATGGTAGTGAAGATAATACCATGAAAGAACGACAAATGATATTAAGAAGTGTTAAGTTATCTTTTATTTTAGATTTTGAACATGACTTAGAACAGTTTAAGAAAGATGCTAAGTTAATGTCTTTGGAGTACTTTAATTATCATCAGGAACTTTTTGATACAGATAATTGTGATATGTTTGATACTTTGTATGATATTTTTAATAGTGATAGTCATGACTACTTATATATAGTGTTTTTTAAAGATAAAGATAGAGATTTTTTAACACTTTGGATAAAGAATATTATTGATAATCATGAGTTTGAGTATCAAAGTCATTATGATTATACTGATACTTTGAAATTATATGAAGAGAATAATAATGTAAGAAGGGTATATACATATTTACATCCAGATATTGATGCTGAGTTAGAGAATATGGAAAAGTTTAAACAAACAGTTAAATTAAGGGATATTTTTGTAAGAAGTACGATAATTAATCCTTTAGAATTTTATATATATATGAAGACTTTAGATAATGGTTCTTTTTCTAAAGATATATTAGCTAGTCTTGGGGGACATAAATTAGGTTTAATAAGAGAGAATAATCCAGTATTATATAATGAGATAATGTCTTTTATGTTAAAGTATTTTTATATAACTTATAGTACTAATAATATGTATTATAATAATACTGAGAGATTTAATAGAATAAAGATGGTTGATATTGATAAAAATTATTATAAAGAGTTGTATGATTTTTTAACTTTTGATGTTAATAGTTTTAAGGATATTTTAAAAGAAGAAGAGTTTTTAAATGATTATCGTAATTTATTAGTACAGTGTTTGATAGATTATACACCATATAAATATGATAAATGTTTAGATGCGATGGAAGAGAAAGAAAAAGAAATATTAAAAAAATTAGAAATAACGAAGAAATACTAAAAAATTATAGCTCTTATAAAAAAAGTATGCTATACTAAGTAAGTATTTAAAAAGTGTCGATTAAGAAATAGTAATAACTAATTATTCTTTTAAGAGAGTTAACCAAAATTCTGAGAGGTTATAAAGAATAGGTTATGAATTCACCTTAGGAGCTGGATTATCCCGCAGTTTATGCGTTAAAATATTTGAGAAGTAAATAAGGTGGTACCACGCAGTAAACACGTCCTTAGGAGGATGTGTTTTTTTTCGATACTAAAGAAAGGATATATATGAAAGAAAGATTAGAAAATTTAGAGACTATTATTAATGATAAGATAAGTATGGTTAATAGTATGAAAGAGTTACAAGATGTTAAGAATGAGTATTTTTCTAAGAAGGGAGAAATAAGTAATTTAGCGGCTAGTTTAAGTACGATGAGTATTGAAGATAAGAAAGTATATGGTAAAATAATTAATGATTTTAAGAATAAAATGAATACTTTATTAGAAGATAAAAGATCTTACTTAGAGACTAAAGAATTACAAGAAAAATTAAAGAAAGATACAATTGATATAACATTACCGGCAACTAAGATTAAGACGGGTAGTAAACATCCTATGTCAAGAATTCAAGAAGAATTTGAAGATCTATTTACTTCAATGGGTTATACAGTATATGAGGGTGTAGAGTTAGAAAGTGATGAGAATTGCTTTCAAAAGTTAAATATTGCAAAAGGTCACCCAGCTAGAGATGCCCAAGATACTTTCTATTTAGAAAATGAAGTAGAAAATTATTTACTTCGTACGCAAACATCTACCGCCCAAGTTCATGCGATGGAAGAAAATCAAGAGAAGGGTCCATTAAAGATAGTATGTCCGGGTAAAGTATATCGTCGTGATGAAGATGCCACTCATTCTCATCAATTTATGCAAATTGAAGGATTAGTAATTGATAAAGATATTTCGATGGCTGATTTAAAGGGTACTTTAGAATTATTTGTTAAGAAATTTTTAGGTGAGAAGACTAAGGTTAGATTTAGACCAAGTTTCTTCCCTTTTACAGAGCCTTCAGTTGAGGTTGATGTTTCATGCTTTAAGTGTGGTGGTAAGGGATGTAATTTATGTAAACAAACAGGTTGGATAGAAGTATTAGGTGCTGGTATGGTACATCCTCATGTTTTAGAAATGTCAGGCTATGATCCTAAGAAGTATCAAGGCTTTGCCTTTGGTACGGGAATGGATAGATTTGCGATGTTTAAATATGGTATTACAGATATTAGAACAATATATGGTAATGATATTAGATTTTTAACACAATTTGATAGAAGGGATGAAGATTAATGAAGCTTAGTAGAAAATTTGTTAGTGATTATATTGATATTGATCCTAAATTAACAATAAAAGATATTGCTGAAGATATGACTAATGTGGGTAATGAATATGATAGTGCGGAAAAGTTAATAAATTGTACTAATTTAGTTATTGGACAAGTTGTTAAATGTGAGATGCATCCAGATTCTGATCATTTACATGTTTGTAAGGTGGATATTGGTAGTGAAGTATTAGATATTGTTTGTGGGGCTCCTAATGTTCGTGAAGGAATTAAAGTAATTGTTGCCAAAGTTGGTGCAAAGTTACCTGGTGGTGATATTAAGAAGAGTACAATTAGAGGGTGTGTTTCTAACGGAATGTTATGTTCAATAAAGGAACTAGGGTTAGAACATAAATTCTTAAGTGAGGCAGATATTAATGGTATTCATGAGTTACCAGATGATGCTGTTGTTGGGGAAGACCCTATTAAATACTTAGAATTAGATGATGAAGTAATTGATTTTGAACTTACTTCTAATAGAGGAGATTTATTAAGCATACTTGGTATGGCTTATGAATTAGGAGCTATATATAAGAAGAAAGTTAAAGATATTGATTTAGAATATAGTGAAGATAATAATGATATTAATGATAGCTTTAATGTTAAGGTTGAAACTAAAGATTGTAGTGTGTTTTTAGCTAAGAAGGCTATGAATGTTGTGATTAAAGAAAGTCCTACGTTTATTAAAAATAGACTTATAGCATCAGGTATTAGACCAATAAATAATGTAGTAGATATTTCTAATTATGTTATGTTAGAGATGGGTCAACCATTACATTTTTATGATGCTGATAGACTAGGAGATACTTTAATAGTTAGAAATGCATTAGATAATGAGACTTTGACGACATTAGATAATATTGAAAGAACTTTATCTAAGGAAGATATTGTTATTGCAAGTAAGAGTGGCGCTATTGGGTTAGCTGGTGTTATGGGAGGTTTATCTACGGAAGTAGAAAATGATACGAAGAATATTATTATTGAATCAGCTATATTTGATGGTGTTAAGGTTCGTCGTACTTCAAAGAAAATTGTTAGAAGTGAAGCTTCAACGAGATTTGAAAAAGGTTTAGATCCTAAAAGAACTTATATGGCTATTAAAAGAAGTTGCGCTTTATTAGAACGTTACGCTGATGCTAGTATTGCTCATGGTATGGTTGAATTTAATGAGAGTAATGTTACTGATAAAGTAATTGAGTTACCAATAATTAAGATAGAGAAAGTTCTTGGTATTAAGATCCCTTTAAATGAATCAGTAGATATATTAAAATCTTTAGGGTTTGATGTAGATATTGATGGCGATAAATTAATAGTTAAAGTACCTTCTAGAAGATTAGATGTTAATATACCAGAAGATTTAATTGAAGAGATTGGTCGTTTATATGGTATAGATAGAATAGAAGGTAAACTTCCTACTACTACAGGAGTTATTGGTAAATATAATAAAGTTAAAAGAGATATTAGAAATAAAATGATATCACTAGGACTTAATGAAACTTTAAGTTATACTTTAATTAAGAGTAGTGATGTTCATAAGTATACTACTGATAATTTTATAGAAGTTAAATTACAAGATCCTATGAGTGAAGATAGAAGTACATTAAGATATAGTTTGATATCTTCTTTAAAAGATATTTATGATTATAATAAGAATCGTGGTTATAAAGATATTTCAATATTTGAAATAGGTAAAGGTTTCTTTAAGAAAGATAATATTTATCAAGAAGAACTTAAGTTAGCTGTATTATTAAGTGGAGTATATACTTTAGGGTTAGATAAAAAACAAGTTGATTTTTATATTTTGAAGGGTATTGTTGAAGAATTATTAAATTATTTAGGTTATAAGAATCGTTATAGTTTTGTAGTTGATGATAATATTCCTAAAGAGTTACATCCGGGAGTAAGTGCATCTATTGTAGTTCAAGGAGAACATATAGGTATTTTAGGTAAATTAATGCCTAGTATTAGTAAAGATGATATTTATGTTATGGAAATTAATTTAGATAAACTTCTTAAGTTTAGAGGAACTAAAATGAGTTTTAAAGAGATTACTAAGTATCCAAGTATTAAGAAAGATGTAGCATTTATTGTAGATAAGAATGTAAGTGCTGGTAGTATTGAAGCTCAAATTAAGAAGAGTGGGGGTAAATTACTTTCTAATATAGAAGTATTTGATGTATATATGGGAGATAATTTAAAAGATAATGAAAAATCACTAGCGTTTAATTTAACTTTCCAAGATAGTAATCGTACTTTAGAAGAAGATGAAGTTATGATAATTTTTAATAAGATTATTAGTGATGTTACAAAGAATTGTCATGCTACTTTAAGAAATATGTAAGATTATAGTTATTTAGACTATAGTCTTTTTATATATTTTAGAAAATTTATGTATTCCCAAAAATAGTATTTTGTGGTAATATGTTATTGTAGTGTATGGCAAGGTAAGTCATAAAAGATAGAGAGGTTATTTATGAGAAAGGTTTATAAAATAATATTAATGGTTATATCA
>HF998222.1 GCA_000433255.1 Coprobacillus sp. CAG:605
TTTTTTTGCTTAAAAATTGCTGTAAATAAGGAACAATTATGTTGATTATTAAAAATACTTTTTGATATACTAAAGATGGTGATAGAAATGCAATATAAATATACAAGCAAAAATGAGCAGGATACTATAGAATTAGCTCAAAATATTGAATCGGAAAAATTTCCAGGAATGGTTATCTGTTTAGATGGTGAGCTAGGCAGTGGTAAAACAGTTTTTGTAAAAGGCTTTGCAAAAGCAATGGGTATAACTGATACCATCACAAGTCCAACATTTAATTTAATAAAAGAATATGAAAGCAATGAAGGAAAATTATGTCATATGGACGTTTATCGTTTAAAAGACGCTTGCGAAACTGTTGGCTTTGATGATTATTTTAATGGCGACAACATATCTATAATTGAATGGTCTGATTTAATATGTAATTGCTTACCTGATGAAAGATTAGATATAAAAGTTAAAATAATTGACGAAAATACTCGTGTATTTAAGATAACTCCTCATGGCGAAAAATATGAAGAACTATGTGAATCTGTATTATAATGATACAGTTTTTTTATGGTATTTTAATGGTAAACGTGCTATAATATGACAAGCAAAGGAAGAATTTTTATGTATACTTTATTCATCGATACTCATTTTAAAAATATTAATTTATGTTTATATGAAAATGCTAAAATTATTAATAAAACAACCTTAAAAGACGTAAAAAGTACATCTGAATGTACAATGCCGGAAATTATAAATTTATTAGCAAAATCAAAAATTGAATCTCAAAATATATCTAATATTATTGTCTGTAATGGCCCGGGTTCTTTTACTGGTGTAAGAATAGGTGTAACTATTGCCAAAACATTTGCTTATTGTACTAATGCCAATATATACACTATAGATTCTCTAACTTTAGCAAGTTTATCTTATACAGGTGATAACTACATTGCTGTAAAAGAAAATAATGGAATATATTTAGCAAAATTTCATAATGAAAATATGACAAGTAATATTGAGTATTATCGCAATAAAGAAATCGAAGCTCTTAATTACAAAGATAATATTAAATACGAAACAGAAACTCCAAACTTTGAACGTTTAATTGAAATTATAACTAAACTTCCTAAATGTAATGCTTTTAATGCCAACCCTATATATATAAAAACAATCGAGGCCTTACATGATAAGAAAGATTAGTTTAGATGATGAAAAACAATACAACGAATTAGGTCAAGAACTAAATGAAAATTTTTCTAAACTATTTGATTTAAATAATGAACTATCTAAAGATTACTCTCATATTTATATATATCAAATAGATAACAAATTGGCGGGGTTTATCCACATCCAACAATCATTGGGTTTTATCCACATCCAACAATCATTTGACGAAGCCGACATAATTAATATAATAACTTCTAAACAATATCGTAATCAACACATTGCTACTAAGCTAATTAATTATTGCATTGAAACACATAACCTAAAAGCTTTAAATCTAGAAGTAAATATTAATAATCCTGCCGTGAATTTTTATTTAAAAAATGGCTTTAAAATAATAAGAAAAATACCTAAGTATTATAATAATGATGATGCTTATTTTATGAAAAGAGTGATTAAATGAAAGATGTTCTAATATTAGCAATTGAATCAAGTTGCGATGAAACTAGTATGAGCATAGTAAAAAATGGTAAAGATGTCCTTTCAATAGTCGTAAATACCCAAATTAGTACCCATGAAAAATTTGGTGGAGTCGTGCCAGAAATAGCTTCTCGTATGCATACTGAAAATATAACTTTAGTACTAGATGAGACATTAAAAAAAGCTAATGTATCTATAGATGACATTTCTGCTATAGCTGTAACCTATGGTCCTGGCTTAATGGGTAGCTTGTTAGTTGGGGTAGAAGCCGCTAAAACAATTGCCTATGTTTATAAAAAGCCACTTATTGCTGTAAACCATATGGCCGGGCACATTTATGCAAATAATATCGAAAATACAATGGAATTTCCAATTTTAGCTTTAGTAGTTAGTGGAGGCCATACTGACTTAGTTTATATGGAAGATGATTATAAATTTGAAGTATTAGGCAGTACATTAGATGATGCTATAGGCGAAACATATGATAAGGTTGCTAGGGTACTAGACCTAAAATACCCCGGTGGCCCAAACGTTGAAAAATTAGCAGCTCAGGGACAACCAACTTATAAACTACCAATCCCTATGAATGATAATTCCCTAAACATGAGCTTTAGCGGTCTAAAATCTAGCATAATAAACTTAGTTCATAATGAGACTCAAAGAGGCAAAATAATAAATAAAGAAGACTTGGCATCATCTTTCCAAACAGTTGCCATAGATGAATTAATAAGAAAATTGAGCTTAGCGTTAAAGAAAGTTAATGTAAACCAAGTAATAATTGCTGGTGGAGTTTCCGCTAACCAATATTTACGAAAGAAAGTTGCCAAATTATTAGAAAACACCAATATTAAACTCCTAGTGCCAAGTATGATATATTGTACCGATAATGGAGCCATGATTGGTGCAGCAGCATATCCATTATACTTAAAAAAGCAATTTACAACCTTCGATTTAAATGCTACCCCTAACGCAAAATTATATTAATTAAGTAAAACTTATTGTAAAAAAATCCACTTTAAGATATAATTAATACATAGTACGGAGGTAATCATGAACGATATAAAAAAGCATTCCATTTTATATATATCAATTGCAATCATTGTAATAAGCATAACATTCGTTGTATCATATGCCTACATGACAGCTAAGGTAATTGGTAATGAAGATGCCAATAACACTAAAGTATCCACAGGTACTTTGGAAGTATCTTTTACAACAAGTTCTTACATAAAAGAAAACGATATGCAATTAATTAATGCTGCTGATGTAGCTAAAAGTGCTGTTCATACCGATTTTAGTATATCTCATAGTAAAAATTCAAACGTAACAACTAAGTATAATCTATATCTAACTGAGCTAACCATTAGCGACAATTTTAAATCAAAGTATTTTAAATGGGAACTACTAAAAAATGGTACAACATTATATAGAGGAAACTTTACTAATGCCATAACTGAAAAAGATTATTTATTAACATCATCTCCTCAAACTCTTGAAGTAAGCAAAACCGATAATTATATTTTAAGAATATGGTTAGAAAACGATTTACAAGTAAACCAAATTGATTTAACAAATGGCACATTTAGCGGAAAAGTAAAATTAATAGCAAGCCCAGGAGAGTAAAAACTCCTTTTTATTTTAAAAAGTAAGAGGTGATTATATGCAAAAAATTGGCTTAGCATTAGAGGGTGGCGGTTTAAAAGGCTCATATCAAATTGGATCATACTATGCTTTCAAAGACTGCCATATTAAAATATCAGGAATTGTTGGAACATCAATAGGGGCATTTAACGCAGCAGCTATCGCTTGTGGTAACGAGGCAAAACTACTAGAATTCTGGCAACAAATAAAACCAGGTGAAATTCTTGGGATAAATAAAGAAGTAATAAAATACTTTAATGGTGAAAAACTAAGCTTAAGTTTTTTAAAAGGCCTTAAATCTACTACCATGTCTATTCTTAAAAATCATGGCATAGATACAAGTGAAATGCGCAAAATAGGGCAAACCTTAGTAAATCCAGAAAAACTTCGCTCTAGTCCTATGGACTTTGGCCTAACAACAGTAAAATTTAGAAAACTAACTCCAGTATATATGTACAAAGAAGAAATCAGCGATGATAAACTAATTGACTCCATTATTGCAAGTTGTTACCTACCTGTATTCCGTCTTGACCCCGTAATTGACAATCACATATATATTGATGGTGGCTTTTATGACAATTGTCCTAGTTGCATGTTAGTTGAAAAAAACTACGATATAGTTTATGAAATCAGGATTAATGGTATTGGATTTAATCGACCTCATTTAGACACTAAAACTAAAATAATTACCATATCTCCGTCACGCAACCTATGTTCTATCTTTGAAATGAACAGTAGCAACATATCCGAAAACATTTTAATGGGTTATTACGATACAATAAGATACCTAAAAAACTATGATGGCCAAAAATATGTTTTTAAAAAACTACCCGACTTTCTTATCAAACACTTACTAAGAAAAGTTTCTACCAAAGAACTAAAAAGAATTAAATCATTCTTTAATGTTAAAACCAAACGTGAAGCCGTAATCTACTCCCTAGAATACGTCCTTGAAAAAGAACACATTAACTACTACCATATCTACAATGTCATAAAAGTTATTCATGTAATTAATCATAAATATGAAAATGAAAATTTTGTCTACCAATTCATAAATAAGTTGAGAATTTTCTAGAATTATAATATAATAATAAAGATTTGAGGTGTTACATATGGGAAGAGCATATGAAGTAAGAAAAGCAAGTATTCAAAAAACAGGAGCCGCAAGAGGTAAAATCTATACTAACTTTGCCAAAGAAATATACCTAGCCGCTAAAGGCAACCCTGATTTAGATACTAATATAAAATTAAAAAGAATAGTTGAAAAAGCTAAAAAACAAGAAGTACCAAGCGATATCATTAAACGTGCTATCGATAAAGCTAAAGGTGCTGGCCAAGAAGATTACCAAACTATAATGTATGAAGGTTTCGGACCTGGGGCATCAACTTTAATAATTAAAACCTTAACTGATAACGTAAACCGTACAGTTGGTGAAGTTAGAGCCGCTTTCAATAAAGTACACAAAAGCTTAGGGGTAAATAACTCCGTATCATATAATTATGATTACTTAAACGTTCTATCATTCAAAACTGATAACGAAGAAGAAATCCTAATGAGCCTATTAGATGCTGGTGTTGAACCAATAACTGAAGAATTTGAAAACAATACTATGACTATTGCTGTTAATCCAACTGACCAACATAAATTAAAAGACGTAATCGAATCTATTTTACCAAACGTTGATTATGAAATCGACGAAATAGGTTGGTATCCTAAAGAAGAAGTTGAACTAACTGGCGAAGACAAAGAACTATTCGAACGCCTATATAACTTACTAGATGCTATTGATGATGTTACAGACATCTATCATAATGTTAAGAACTTTTAAGTTCTTTTTTCATTTATTCTTCACAAATTTGCTATAATATAATTACAGAAAAAGGAGTGATTACATTGAAAATATTAATTTGTGATGACGAAGAACTAATAAGAAATGTTATCAAAGAATACTTAACCTTAGAAAATTTTACTATTGACGAAGCAGAAGATGGTCATATTGCCGTATCTAAATGTAAGGAAACCCATTATGACTTAATAATAATGGATATCATGATGCCTCATATGGACGGTTACCAAGCCGTAAGAGAAATCAAAAAAATTGACGATGTCCCTTGTATTATGCTTTCAGCCCGTGGTGAAGAATATGATAAACTAATGGGCTTTGATCTAGGAATAGACGATTACATAACTAAGCCATTCAGCCCTAAAGAACTAGTAGCCCGTGTTAAAGCTATCTTAAAACGCAATAAAAAAGAAACTTCCAAATATGTTTTTGGCACTTTAGTAGTCGACGACTTAGCCCATAGTGTAACTGTGGATAATAACAAAATAAATTTAACCCCTAAAGAATATGAACTTTTAAAATACTTAATCGAAAACAAAAACATCGCCTTAACTAGAGAACAACTCCTAACCAATATCTGGGGGTACGACTTTTACGGCGACGACCGAACCATAGACACCCATATTAAAACTTTAAGAAATAGCTTAGGCAAGTACCGCAATTTAATAACAACCGTTAGAAGTGTAGGTTACAAATTTGAATATCATGAATAAATTTAAAATAAATAATATTTCTAAAAAAACTCTTGTCTACTTAATCTTCTTTTCCGTCTCAATCTTACTTCTTCTATGGACTGTCCAAAATGTTTTCTTACGCATCTTCTATGAAAAATATCAAATGAAATACTTAGTTAACTTAGCTAAAGAAGTCCACAACTTCGATAATAATGCCAATATATTTAATCAATTAGAAAAATTGGAAATTGATAACGACATTTGTTTAGAATACATCGATAATCGTGGTAACACTTACTTTTACAACAACAAAATATCGTCGTGCCTTCTAGGTAAAGAAGCCTCTATCGAAAAGTATATTCTTGAGATAAAACAAAGTAATGAAGACTTAAAAGCCATAAAACTAATAAATCCAAGAAATAACACTGAGTCTTTATTATATGGAGTCAAAGTAAATAAAGGTTACGTTTTCTTATTTAGTGCCTTAGAAGATATTGGTACAACAACATCCTTATTACGTGGTCAATTAATTTATATAACCATTTTAGCCATAGTTCTAGCCATTATTTTAGCAACCTTCTTATCACGTAAAATCGCTCGTCCTATTGTCAACATCACTGATAAAGCTAAAGAACTAGCGCGGGGCAACTACGATGTACACTTTGACGAATCTTCTGGACTTGCTGAAATCGACGAACTATCTAAAACCCTAAACTACATGGAAAAAGAAGTATCTAAAACCGACGAGTATCGCCGTGACTTAATGGCTAACGTATCTCATGATTTAAAAACACCATTAACTATGATTAAAGCCTATGCCGAAATGATACGCGATATTACGTACAAAGACACCGAAAAACGAACTCGTGATTTAAATATAATTATTGACGAAACCGATCGTTTAAATGTCTTAGTTAACGACATTCTAGAACTAAGCAAACTACAAACCGCCCAAGAAGAAATGAATATCGAAAATCTAGACCTAGTCGAATTAACCAATGAAGTATTAAAAAGATATGAAATAATCAAAGAAACAGAAAACTACAAAATAATTCTTAATGCACCACCAAAAGCCCCAGTTAAAGCTGACAAAAAACGACTTAGCCAAGTACTGTATAATCTAATCAACAATGCCATAAACTACACCGGCGACGACTTAACTGTCAACATAAACATAATCGATAAAAAAAGCCACTACTTAGTTGAAATTCAAGACACCGGCAAGGGAATAGATAAAGAAGATATCGAAAGCATCTGGGATAAATATTACAAAAAAGAAAAAAATCACAAACGTAATGTAGTTGGAACCGGTCTCGGCCTATCCATAGTTAAAAATATCTTAGAAAATCATAAATTTACTTATGGTGTTAAAAGTATCAAAAACAAAGGCACAACTTTCTACTTTGAAATACCAAAACGTAAAGAACAAAAAAATTTCACTATCACTTCACACAATCTTCATAATTAAATAGTATCATGTAATCATGAAAGGAAAAGGTGATGTGTAATAACCAATAAAAAATACGACTAAAGATGTATTAAATTGCTAAAAACAAAGTTTTATAACTTTATAAATTAGACGTATAAATAAAATATAGGTTAAGAACTAGCCAAATTAACGCTTGTGGACATCTAGTGATACTTATGTAGGTGGAAGAAGCAAGAAGTCTTAAAAGACAGTTCAGTTATTATATATAAACCCTATACAATTAAGATAACATATAAACTCAAACTCACACTTTTGAAGAGGATAACAACCTCTTCTTTTTTGTATCTTTTCTAAAATTAGATTTACTAACTATAGAATTTTTGATATTATTAATGAAGGTGATGATAATGTTAAAAAAATATTTAATCGTATTCTTAGTATCTATGGTTCCCTTAATCGAACTTCGTGGGGCCATACCATATGCCGTTGGATTTAATTTACCTCTAATTCCTTCCTACATTGTTGCAATAATAGGAAATATGCTTCCTGTACCATTTATCTTTCTTTTTGCTAGAAGAATTTTAGTTTGGGGCAGTGACAAAAAATATATTGGTAAGTTCTTTACTTGGTGTTTAAAAAAAGGAGAGAAGGGTGGCAAAAAGTTAGAAAGTGCCGCTGGTAAGGGATTATATTGGGCACTATTCCTTTTCGTAGGTATCCCTCTTCCTGGAACTGGGGCATGGACGGGAACTTTAGCGGCATCTCTTCTTGATATGGACTTCAAAAAAAGTGTCTTATCCATTATGGGTGGCGTTATCCTAGCTGGTCTTATCATGGGAATAATATCTCTTGGTATTTTTAAAGGAATTCTTGGATGAAAACTATATACTTAATAAGTGCCAGTAACACCTTAAAAAACGCTTACAACATTTTAGACAACACCGAATATGAACCAAAGTATGAAATACTATCTTGTAGTGGAGAACAACTAGCAAGTTCCTTATCATATAAATCCATATTTAAAGACTTGGATAAAATTTATTCTTCTAGTTACATCAGTGCTCTTCAAACTACCAAGTACATCGCTAGAAATAATAATATGAAAATCAACGTTACATCTTCCTTAGACGAACACATAAGAGGGCACCTTGGTTCCCTAACCTTAAAAGAAGCAATAGACCAAGAATTAAACGATTTTGATTTTAAACTTCGTTATGGTGAATCGCTAAATGAAACTAAGCAAAGATTAACGACTTTTCTTAAAAAAGTCTTAGTGGAAAAAGAAGAAAAAGTAGCTTTAGTCAGCCATAACAATGCCATATTCTGCTTACTTCTAAACTGGTGTGAACTAGGATACAATTATGAACAAGAACCAATTTTATCATTTAACGATGAGATAATTCATGATGGCATCATAAATAACCCCGAAGTTTTTGAACTGAAATTCGACGATAATAAAAATATAATTTCTATCAAAACTATTGAAAGTACTAAAGATAACTAGTACTTTCTTTTTTTCTTCGTTTTATCTTCATCAAATATCCACAATAAAAAAAATAATAATAGCTCTATTATCAATTACAACGAAAATGTTATTATTGTAAGCACAGGAAGAACATCAATTTCTAATATCGAAGTAACTAAAACAGGAGATTCATCTTCATTTGATATACCGTTACCATTATCTTACTTCTCTAAATAATTAAGAGCCAACTAACTCAAATATTGATTTTAATGTCTACAAACTTTACGTAAATAATATAGCTATAAACTAAACTGTTAATTAAACGTTAGCAGTTTTTTTCTATCCATATTCAAAATATGTTAGAATATTATTAATGTAAATTTACTAAAAATTATTTTTCAAGAAAGGAACAAAGAATATGAAAAGATGCAAATGGTGCAACGAAACCAACCCTAAATACGTAAAATACCATGATACCGAGTGGGGCATTCCTAATTTTAACGACCACTATCTTTTTGAAATGCTTATCTTAGAAAGTTTCCAAGCTGGCTTATCCTGGGAATGTGTTCTAAACAAACGTGATGCCTTTCGTAAGGCTTATGATAATTTTGACTTAGACAAAGTCATTACCTACAACGATACCAAATATAACGAACTAATAAATAACCCTAATATAATTCGTAATAAACTGAAAATAAAAGCTAGCATCAACAATGCTAAAATCTTTAAAGAAATACTTAATGAATACAACACATTCTATAACTACCTAAAAACATTTACTAACGGCCAGATACTTTATGAAACCAACCAATCCACATCACCATTATCAGATGCTATTTCTAAAGACCTAACCCAAAGAGGTATGAAATTTGTTGGCTCCACCATAATTTATTCTTACCTTCAAGCCATCGGTATCATTAATTCTCACGAAAAAGAATGCTTTCTTAACAAAAATAACTAATAAATAAAAGAGTGCTTTGCTAAAGAAAGTACCATATCCTTTCTAAGATCATTTATTTGGTTATTAATTTCTTTTACAATTTCTAACTGCGTTTCAGTTAAATTACGATTAGAAAGTAAATAATCTAAAATCATAATTGTTTCTGTTTCGTATCGTTCTAAAAATTCTTTATTTGCATTCCTTAAATCCATAACATTAGAAAGCCTATCACACAATTTAAGATTTAAAACATCATCATTCATATGATACATCTTATAACACAAATAATTAGTTTTCCCCATACTTTTCTTTATTTTTTCATCATTAGTAACACCCATTACTAAGTAAGCCACACAACTACCAAACTTTTCTTCAATCTCTTCATACGTTGTATCAGTATCTTCTATCGTATCATGTAAATAAGCAGCCATAATTATTTCATCAAGTCTTTCTTCATTAGAAAGATACTTTTTAACTAATCTCGTCACCATAATAGGGTGAGCAATATAAGGTCTACCATCCATACGTTTTTGTCCACGGTGTTTTTCTTTTGCCATTAAATAAGCTTCATAAACTTTATTATTATTCATAAGTATCCCTCCAAACAATAACAAAATCTCTAATTACTACTAATAATATAAAATATATATAATATATGCAAGATATAACTTTAAGATATCTCAAACTTCACTTATATTTTTAAATATGATTTTCTAATTTTCCATTAAAACATAATTCTTTAAAATTATTATTATATCCCTTATCTATCACTTGAACTAATTTCCAATTATATTTCTTAATAAATGGCTCAAAAAATTTTAATTTATAGTCGGCAAACGTTATCAAAGGAGTAGTAGTGCCTAAAAACTTAAAAGACTCACTTAAAAGTGCCGAACCAATTCCCATACTTCTAAAATTTTCTACTACATATAAAGTACATATCTTCTTTTCTAAAGTTGTCTTCTTTAAACAAGCAACAGCAATTATTTCATCTAACTTCTCTTTATTTCTAACAAATAAAATTTCTCTTTCGATACTTCCTATATTTTTTAGCTGTTTTTCAAAGTACCATCTTTTATACCCTGAATATTCTAAAACTAAATACTTTGTAATCATAAATATCTTATTTGCTAGTACTTCAAAATCTTCTTTACTCAATATTTTTTTATATTCCTTTAAACTTTCAACTTTAATCATACAATATTCCAATCTATAATTTAAATTATCATTATTTTCCTTTTTGGTCAATTATTATATGGTAATCGTTTAAAAAATAATGAAATTATTGAAATTCACTTTTAAAATTAAGGGTTATTTAAAAAGAAGTAATATAAAAAATCATTATTAGCACGTCTATGCAAATAATGATTTATATAAAGATATAAATGTTATCAATTGATTCGACAGCTTTTCAGTTATCACGGCTTTTTTGTATTGAAAAATCGAACTAAATAGTTCGACTGAATATCAAAATGGAGCCATAAAGGTTGAAGTCGGATAACCTTTATTTTTCTATATAACAGGTAGTAATAACCTACTAACTGATATAAGTATATCATGAAAATACTAAATTTTAACAAAAAAGTGATGATAATTATTAAGAGGATAAAGGAAATGATAGCACTACACTAATTTACATTTTATAAGTAAAGGATTTATAGTGTTATCATTTCTTATTTTGCCCTTGCAAAATTGAGTTAAAATATGGAAGAACTCTACCACACTTTTGATTTATCCTTTTTAATTAAAGGGTTTACAAGATTCTATTTTACTTCCAAATGTTGGATATATACTAGAAATGTTGGATGAATCTTGGATGTTTTAATTTAGTAATAAAATTTACCAAAATAATGGTATAATTATATATTGAAGATGAAGATAACATAAAATGTATATTTTTTAAATATAAGAAAATATAAAAAAAATAAGATTAAGATGCAAAATAAAGATTATATGATACAGAAAATGCATTCGAGATTCAGAAATGCTGGTAAAAAGGAGCAATATAATGTATTCTAAAAATGAAGAGGAAATATTTAAAATTTTAAATAGTAATATTGATGGATTAGATAGTAAAGAAACTGAGAAAAGATTAAAAGATTATGGACAAAATATTATTCTAAATAAAAAGAAAAAGGTTTGGATTTTAAGATTTTTAAAACAATTTAACGATACCATGATTATCATATTATTAGTAGTTGCACTACTTTTATATTTTTATGGATATTTTTATTCTCACGAGTATACTGATACTATTGTCATACTTTTTGTAGTTTTTATAAATGCTATTGTTGGATTTATACAAGAAGAAAAAGCTGCTTTAGTATTAAGAGATTTAAAAAAATATGAAACCAGCACTTGTAAAGTTAAAAGAGATGATAAAATAATAGTAATAAACACTAAAGAATTAGTTCCAGGAGATATAATATATTTAGAATCCGGAGAAACTGTTCCTGCTGATATTAGAATACTTTCATGTGAAAGTTTAAAAGTAGATGAATCAGCACTAACTGGAGAAAGTGTTCCAGTTCAAAAAAGTTCAGATGTTTTAAAAAATAACTTAATTCTTCAAGAACAAAAAAATATGTTATTTTTAGGAACAAGCATTACTAATGGAAAAAGTACTGGTATAGTTGTAAGTACAGGAAAAAATACTGAGATAGGTAAGATTGCATTATCATTAAATGAAATTGATAGAATAGAAACACCATTACAATTAAAAATAAAAGAACTTTCTAAAAAAATTACATTTATAGTATTTATTATTTTAATTTTTATATTTATTTTAGCTTTAATTAATAAATACACAATACTTGAAATTATAATGCTATGCTCATCACTCGCAGTGGCTGCTATTCCAGAGGGATTGCCAACTGTAATTACAATAACATTATCCGTTGGAATATCTAATTTAGCAAAGAAGAAAACAGTAGTAAAACAAATGCAAGCTGTAGAAACACTTGGAGCAATAGATATTATTTGTTCTGATAAGACAGGTACTATAACGCAAAATAAAATGACAGTTAAAGAAGAATATATAATAGATGAGAATATGCTTAATTATATATGTGCTCTTTGTAATGATGGTCTTATTTATGAAGATAAATATGTAGGTGATCCTACAGAAACTTGTTTATATGAATATCTATATAATAAAAAAATCGATTCTCTTAAATTGAGAAAAAAATGTGAGAGAATATTAGATATACCTTTTGATAGTGATAGAAAGATGTTTACTACTTTAAATAAAATTGATAATGATGTATATATATTATGCAAAGGTAGTATGGATTCTTTAATTGAAAAAGTAAATCTATCTAAGATTGAAAAACAACAAATTTTAGATAAAGTTAAGAATTTTTCTAAAAATGCTTTAAGAATTTTAGGGTTTGCTTATAAAAAGTTAGATTATATACCAAAAGATATTAAAGAATTAGAAAAAGAGGAAAATGATTTATCCTTTGCTGGTATTTTAGGAATAATAGATCCACCAAGAGAAAGTGTTAGAAAAAGTGTCATTTTATGCAAAAATGCTGGCATTAGACCAATAATGATTACAGGAGATTCTATAGATACTGCAACTGCTATTGCAAAAAATGTTGGAATTATAGATAATGATAATGAAGCAATACTTGGGAGTGAACTTGATAAATATAATGATGAAGAACTAAAAAATATCGTTAAAAGGTATTCGGTGTATGCAAGAGTAAATCCAGTTCATAAAGAAAGAATTGTTTTTGCACTTCAAAATAGTGGAAAAATTGTAGCAATGACTGGAGATGGAGTAAATGATGCTCCTGCTATTAAAAATGCCCATGTTGGTATTGGAATGGGTATTACTGGTACTGATGTTACAAAGTCTGCATCAGACATAGTCTTGATGGACGATTCTTTTTCAACAATAGTTGTAGCAGTTGAAGAAGGAAGAAGAATATATAATAACATTAGAAATAATATTGTATTTTCATTATCAAGTAATTTTGCTGAAATATTTACTATTATTATAGGACTACTTACTAAAACAACAATTTTATTACCAATTTATATTTTATTTATTGATTTGGTAACTGATTCTATTCCTAGTATATGTTTATCTTTTGAAAAGAGTGAAAATAGCATAATGAATAAAAAACCAAGAGGCATTAATAAACCATTATTTACACCATTTATAAAATCATGTATCGCATCTTCAGCTATCATTGAAACTATATTTGTAGTTCTCACTTACTTTATTAGTTTGAAAATGTATGGGCAAGAAACAGCTATGTCTTTAGCACTTCTTTCAATGGTAGTACAGGAGATAGTTTATTCTATATCTTGTAGAAACTTGAAAGAGTCAGTTGTTAAACAGGGATTATTTTCTAATAAAGCAATGAACTACGGATTACTATTGATACTTTTAATTGAACTCATAGTGTTTGTTACACCTATTGGTAAATTAATAAGTATAACATCAATAGATATTAGTTTGATATTAATAGTATTCTTAATAAACTTTATGGCAATATTTATTTACGAATTAATTAAGCCATTTTTAGTAAAATGTTTTAAAGATTAGAATATATAAAATTGTAAGTATGCATTTTAAGTTATAATTACTACTTGTCTTTATAAATAGTAATTTATTAGTTTATTATGTATTAGGAGATGTAGAAAAAAATATCTAATGAGATGCTACAAGATGGATATGAATTAATAACAGTGTCTAAAAATTATATAGCGAAAGATAAATAATAATTTAAATTAATATAAATATTTATATTAAAAAACAAGTATTAAGTTGGCACTTTACTTGTTTTAAAAATATTTTTATATAGCTGTGTTCCTTTTGACTTCTTATATTTGATAAATTAATAGTAATTACTCCGAGTTCTAATTTGTTACTTTTAAATTTATCATTATTTTTTATAGGTATTATTCTTATTATTTTTTCTATATTGTTTTTAGGCATGAATGATAAATTGGTAAAGTCTTTATTCGGTATAACTTCATAATAATTAATATCATACATTTCTTTTAATTTATTATTCTTAATAACTATAATATGTGGCATAACATATGCAATATTTGTAGCTGTTATATTTTTAATTTATCATTTCTAGTTAGCATTTATTACTCTCAGAAGTTAATTTCCGAGTATCATTCAATCTGGAGCGGGTGTTGTAGATACCTACAACTCTCTCTAGTGATATGATAAATATCACTCACTACTAGCAATATACCATAAGTTTAATTAAATTCAACAGCAAATCTTCATTTTATGGTAAAATATCAATTAAGGAGGTTTGTATGACTTTAGAAGAAAAAACAAAATTTATAGAAGAAAGTAAAGAAAAGAATTATTTATTTATATCACCTAAAATTATTAAAGGTGGAGCAAAATTAGTTGGAAGTTATGAAGCATTGGAATTATATGAAAATATGGATGAAAATACTAAAAAATTTGCTGAAAAAGAAATTGTTAATTTAATTTCAAATGCTAATTATAATAATAAAGAAGAAAAAAATTATTTAAATTTTAATTTAGTTTTTTGTGGGGATTTTGACGATTTACCAAATGATATGGGCAGTCCAATAGATTTTATAATGAAAAATAAAGAAAGAATAGTTGCGGTATATAGATATGTAAAGAGTACTGAAGAAAGAGATTTCTTTATTGGTTTCTCTCAATCAGAAACAATTTATAACTATGGTTATCTATATTTAAGTTTAGCAAAATTGTTGGAAGAGTTTGAAAAAAATAATGTTAAATATGAAATAGATACTACTCAAGATAGATTTACTCCTGCTTTATATAGAGATGAGGCAGCTACTAGATTTGCAATTAGTTATAGTCCTAAAAAAGAAATTGAAAGTGAAAAAGGACATCAATTAAAGAAAATAAAGAGATAGGTATAATGATATGAATAAAAAGTATTCACAAGAGGAATTAGATCAAATTCTTTTATCAAAAAAATTAAATGAATTCTATCTAGCAATAATTGAAAATAGACAAGAACTTTTAAGTGATGAAGAGTATGAAGAAATTGTAAGAAAAGATAAAACTATCTATGGTGATAATAAAGAAGAAGTAAAAGATTTAATTAATAAAGTTCAAACAGATGAACATCTAAAAAATTTTGCATCTGATTTAATGAGAGTTATTTTTAGTTTAGCGCAAGTTAGACATTTAGCAATTTTAACAATGATTGACGATGATGTTATTTAAGAAAGTTGAAACCGATGAACGTTTAAAAGGTTTTGCTCCTGATTTAATGAGAGTTATATTTAGTTTAGCACAAGTAAGACATTTAGCAATTTTAACAATGATTGACGATGATGTTTATGATATAGGAAGTGCTAAATTTGAAAATTTAAAAAGAAACAAGATTGTTCATTTTGACAATTTAACAACACTTTACAATGGATCAAATGCCAGAGTAAGATATTTTACACCAGAGAAAGAACCACAACTAATACAAGGAACTGTACTAGTTGATGTTGATGATGAATCAATTATTCAAGCATACGAAAACGAACATATTCATCAAGAAGAAAGTGAAGATTTAACTAGTGATTTCTTTACTGAA
>HF998223.1 GCA_000433255.1 Coprobacillus sp. CAG:605
TATAAAGATACTACCACAAAATAAACAATTTGACAACACCTAAAAGTCTGCTCTAACTAAACTATAATAATATAGAAATAAATTAATTTAAACTAAAGATTGCAATTCTTTTAACTTATTAATTTGTCTATTTAATAATATACACAATCTATTAATTCTAATATCAGAAAAACCAGTATAAGATTGATATTTATGAAGCAAGTCATCAAACCACTCTACTAAACCATCTAACATAGTTAAATTTAATCTTTTAATATCTTTAACTATCTTAATAATATCATCAAATAGTTTTACTTCATAAAACAATCTTCCTTCACCAAATATATGAAGTTCTTCTTCATCATAATAATCAATATTAAGACTTTGACCATTATCAAATATTGGTGCAACATCCACCCATTCCAAAGTATTAACATCTCTTATAATACCAAAGTTATTAAGATGTCTATCTTCATTCATAATTAGAAAATCTAAAATATACATATCCTCCATTTTTATTCGAGCATCTTTTATATTATGATTTTCTAATATCTTAATATACTCTTCATAATCTTCTACGGAATTATGCCTTATTATCCCTTTTCCTATTTGATAACAAGTAACTAATTCCGTATCTTTATTAATAAAACAAGGACACTTAGATACAACCATATCTTTATACATATCTAAAGTATAAGTAACATGATTAAATCCTAATCTGTCACATATTTCACTCGCTAATACTTCATTAAATGGTTGTAATAATTCATTCTTATACCCACCCTTAAGTAAGTATCTTGTCTTATCTTCAATAATCCATGCTTTCTTAAGCATTCCATCAGTTGTGTTATTAGGAGTTTTTAAACCATTTTTACTAATTATGGTATTGCTATTCTTCGATAAAGAAGCCTCTAAGAACTCCGTATAATCAAAATCATTATCAAAGAAATTAACATCATCATACTTAATACTAGAATTATATGGTTTTATCCAATATTGGTCTGATAAAGACAACCCAAAAGCTTTATCTAATAATTCATTTGGTGCAACTACATCTAATCTATGTAGTAATACATCTAACATATCTCTCCAAGAAGGGATGCCTCTTCCTCTAAACCAAGAACATAACCTAATTCTTAATTGTTCTTTATCAGTCCAATTTCTTAAGATATAAGGAGCATAATCAATATTATATATTTCATCAACTGATATAAAACCACCAGTAGCAGAATCATAATCTGCTAATAATACCTCAGTATTCTTATTCATTAAAATCTTTTTCATAATATAGCTCCTATTTCCACAAATAATAAACAACCACATTATATCATAGAAAAAGAACAATATCTAATCATTGTCCTTCCTACTTGCATTTTCAATTATTTCAATAAGCTCCTTAGCACGATTATTAATCATTAAGTTTAATAATTCTAAACGATTATCATCTAAATTATACCTACTATGTTTAGTAAATCTAAAGTTTAAAACTTTTCTTAACTTAGCAATTTGTTTTTTATCACAATAAAGTCTTACTAACTCTTTATAATCTACACCATAATTTGATTTTTGAAGCTCTCTATCATTCTTATAATAATCTTCAAATACATGTTTTGACTTAAAAACATTAATATCCGCATCCGATAACAATCCTGCTCCATTATCAAATAAAGGGGCAAATTTTATATATTTACCAGTATTATTATCCTTTAAAACACCAAAATTACCTAAATGTCTATCCCAATTATAAGTTAAAGCATCTAACATAATCATATCCGCAAAAGCATCCTGATATCCATTATTTACACACCAAGTATGAACATCATCAATGTCTTTCTTTCCCGAAGCCTGATATATTGGAACATAAGAATATTCCTTAGATGTAAATAATGGACAAGTAGACGCAAGCATTCCCTTCCACTTTTCTAAATCATATGAAACATGTTCTATATTCATTGCGTCTTCTAACTGACAAATATAATACTCACTATATGGCTCATTCCCACCATTACTAGCCTTTAAATAAGCAGTACTACCCTTAAATAAAAATACACTATTATCAATTCTACGCCATGCTTTAGGTAATGCCCCATCAGTCGTAAATTCCGGAGATGTTGCAATACCCTTAATCTTTGAAGTATAACCCGTAAACGCTACTAAAGATAAAACCTCTGAAAAATTATTATCAAATAAGTTATAATTTTCAAATTTTAAAGTATCATCATTTGCTATCCAATAACAGTCTGTTAAAGACAAGCCCTTAGATATATCAATAATGCCTTTTATATCACGATAATCAAGATTCTGTGTTTGCAATATATTTTCCACAAAAGTTCTATTTTTAGGTACAATTCTTTGTTGCAAAAACTCCTTTAAAGTTTCACTAGTAACATCCTGCTTAATAGCTTCCGGAAATAATTCCTTTTTATTTGAAACAACTTCTATATTAAATATTTTCAAAGTAGGTTTATTTTCCATATCAAACTTAACTAAAGTATCGTTATATATTTTAAGACTATACATATTATCAGTCCTTTCTTAACCCAATTTTTCTTTCTCTAACAATATTATAGCAATTATTTATCAAAAAGTCTTTTATTTTAAAAAATAAAAAAGACAAATACCTAAGTATTCATCATTTGCATTACAGCAAGTACAAGTAAAATCATAACCCCAAGACCAGTAGAAATTAACATACTCATAGTCTTACCTTCCATCTTATCAAGTCTTTCTTTATACTTCGTCTCACGAGCTTTTTGTTGTAACGAAGAAATAGACCTCGAAAAAGTTAATAATTGTTCTTGCTTTCTTTCTTGTCTACCTAAACTTAAACGATATAGCAGCCTCATCATACGCATAGAATCCCTTACCGGATAAGTTCTAGCAAACTCCATATAAGGTTCAATACTTGAATTACCAGCATTAATCTCTGCTACTAACTGAATTAAACCCTTCTTAAATATTTCTGGTGCACTATCAACGCTCTTAGCAATAGCAACAGGTACTGTATAGTGTTGAATTAATATTTCTAACCCCTTTAAATAATGAGGCAACATTGAATCTATAGTATGTAAATTATTCTTATAATAACTCTTTAAATTTTGATAATCCATCTTAAATACTAAAATACCTACTACAATAGCAACTATAAAATTAACATAACTAAAATTATTAATCATTAAGCACATTACTACAATAGCGACAATAAACCCATTACCTATTCTCTTACCAAATAAATAATCTGGATCTACCCCCTCACCATACTTAGCACGTACTAAAAAATCATAATCTGACTCTTTAAATCTTCTAAAATATATAACATTATCATTAATACATTTCTTTACATCTATAACCTTAGTATAATTTAATACTACTAGGAATAATGCTCCTAGGGCAATAATCTCAAAATACATTATTCTACCCCCACATCTTCATTATAATATTTTTCTCCTGATAATAAGAAATAACAATTTACTAAGATAATAATATGTAATATTAATTGTACATACCACATATCAAGTAATTCTATATAAGAATCCTTTCCTAGTAATACTTGCATTACTGCTACTAGAAGAAACAAAGCCATACCAAAAGTTAAGAACTTTTTATGGAAGTTAGATCTATCCATTCTATCACGATAAACCCCTTCTACTAGAGCATCTATATCTAAAGACATATTTTCTAAAGCTTCTCCTGAATCTCTAGCACCTTCTTTAGTAATTTGATAGAATAATTGATGCATATTTCTTACCATATAATAGGGATATTTTTCATTAAAGAACGCTATTGATTGATCTATTGTCCCATTGGCGTAACTCATATCAATCATAGTCTTTAAATCACTTAATACAGGATCTTCTAATATTCCTGAATCTCTAACACCCTCTAATGATTTAACAAAACTCTGAGTAGTATTAAATTCCATTATAACATTAGTAGTATATATCTGTATTTGTTCAAATATATATTCACTATATATTCTTTGAGTTCTTAAATAAGATAGATAAGGAATAACTGCAACAGCTGCAAGTACATAAATCATAGTTATTAATAAATTATAAAAGTATAACCATGATATAGCCCCCGCTACTACGGAGAATAATACTACTTGAGTAACATACTCTTTAACCGTATATTCTTCTCCTAGTTCCTTAGTTTTCTCTCTTACTTGTTTAAAACTATATGGAGCAAATTTCTCATATACATCATTAACTCCATTTTTAATAAACTTAAAAGTGCCTTCATGTGAAGCATTATCATTCATCCTATATACAAAGGCATATATAGTTAAAGCTATTAATATAACTAATTCCATCTCTTCACATCCTTATAGAACTTCTTCTTCACTATTAAGATTAGGTCTTAATATTTCATCTTCTACTACTGTATTACTTTGATTATTATTAATATTAGTATTAGTATTATTACCATACATCGTACTTTGTGCATTTTGTGTATTATTACTCTGTGGAGTACTAGTATTTACTACATCCTTCTTAACCTCAGTATTTACTATACTACTAGGTACTACACTATTACTTGAAGTATCATTATTTACTACATCCATAGTATCTCTTAAAGCCTCACTATGAGTATGAGTATCAGTACTACTATCTCCATGTTCTTCCCCACTAGTACCTAAATTAAATACATCATCAGGTAAGAAAACATTTTGAATACTCATATAATCAAGTAATCTCTTAGTTGGATTCTTCAATACAAAAGTACCATCCATCGACTTCTTATATATCAAATTAGTTCGAGGTTTATTATCTTCATCAACAAAGAACTCACAAACCTCAATAATCTCTCTTTGAAATCTATTTAATTTCTTACTAAAATACCCTTTAACATATATACCTACTTGTACATATCTATGAATTGTTGTTAAGAACTGATCAGTATCTTGACTGGATTCCATTAACGAATACATACGAAGAGGAATACTACTAGCTTTATCTGCATGAATAGTTGAAAGAATATTATGTCCTGAAGATATTGAGTTTCTTACGGCCATAACAGCCTCAGCTGAACGAACCTCGGATAGTAAAATCCATTTTGGGTTCTGTCTCATACACGCTACCAAAACATCAGAATAACTACAAATATTATTAGTTTTCATCGCTACTATATCACGATGTGGAAATATTCTATCTAAGTGTAATTCCAATGTATCTTCAATCGTAATTATCTTTTCATTTTCTTTTATATGTGCCGCCAAGTATTTTACTAACTCTGTTTTACCAGAACCAGTCTCTCCGGCAACCATTATATTACAATGTCCCTCAACACATTTAATTAAGAAATCATGTAAATTTTCTATAACATATTGTTCATTTAATAATTTTTGTTTATTTAATCTTATTTTAGCTGGTGTTTTACGTATTAAACATGCTATTCCATTTGTCGCAATAGATTCATGTACAAAGTTCATACGTAATTCTGCTGACTCAGCATCTAATAAAGGATGTGCCATATTAAAAGTTTTACCCATAACATTAGAACATTGAAATGCTAACTTTTCCATAAAAGCATTATTAATATCCGGTCTATCTACTTGATAAACACCTTTAGATAAAGTTTTTAACCACACTTGCCCATTATTAGAATATGAAATATCGGTTATATCATCATCAGCTAAGAATTCTGATAATGGACCAAAGTCCATCTGTTCAAATATAGCATCATTCATATTATCACCCCTACTAACTATTTATATCAACACAATTTTCTAAGATTTTTTGTTTAATTTGTTCTGATGAAACCTCGGTAGCGCCTTCATTCTTTGTATAACTAGCATTTCTTGGAATAGGAATAACCTCTACATTAGCAACATATTCACTCTTCTTAAGTAAGTCAAATAAACTATCTTCAACTTCGAATAACATTGCTGCTGGAGTCCCTCCCGAAATAGTATTTTCTAACAATGAATTACCATTATCATCTTTAATTGCTTTAACCTTAACTGACTCTACTAAAGTACCAAAAGTAATTGTATTACCATCTCTAATTTGAACCATTAAATCAATATAATCTCCTGGTCTAATTCTATTAAAATAAGTCGTCTTATTATTTACTTTTAAAGAATATACTGTATAACCATCAGCCATATTCATAAAAGCATAATCTGGCATTTGTTCTGGTTTCATAACCAACTCTTTATAAAATAAACTTTTAGCTGGAATACCAGTTGTATAACTAGCATAATTATTTAAAACATCCTTATCACTAGTTAAAATATTCTTAGCAGAAGTAACTAATGAATTAGGTATTTTAACATGACCAATCATATCTTTCGTAATTTGAGTCTTTTTATTAATATTTTTAATTGCATAAGGAACTGTTACTAAGTTAGTAGCTTTACTAACCCGATAATTATACCCAATTACTAGAGTCAATACCCCAATAACAATACAAATAATAGTTACAGTATTCTTATTCTTTAAGAACTTCTTAAATGGTGTTAAAAAATTACTCATTATACTCCTCCTTATCCTTGATTATTAGAATTACTTGCTTCATCATAATTCATTATCTTGCCTTTAATAAATTGTTCAATGTATTGTGAACCAATAGTAGTTTCTCTATCCGTAGCTGAATAACTTGCATTTCTAGGTATTGGCATTACTTTAACACCACCACTAATTGCCTCAGTACTCTTAAGTAATGTGTAATATTCATTTTTAACAGCAAACCACATCTTAGCTGGTTTTCTAGCATCACTTGATGATTCAAATACATCATTACC
The DNA here is from genome assembly GCA_000433255.1 of Coprobacillus sp. CAG:605. Classification (GTDB taxonomy): domain Bacteria; phylum Bacillota_I; class Bacilli_A; order RF39; family UBA660; genus CAG-605. The sequence goes on from HF998223.1 coordinate 6,725, forward strand.
TTGTGAATCTAATACCGCAAGTACCTTAACACTTTCAAACAATTTACCAAAAATTATCTTATTATTTTCATTTTCAGCTTTTACATACAAATCAACATAATTACCTGTATATATTGAATTACCATATGTTGAATTAATATCTACATCTAAAGAATATACTGTATATCCATCCGGAATATTCGTCATTTCATTAGAAGTAGCTTCCTCAAATTTAACAACCATGCCATTATAGAAAAAACTATTAGCTGGAATTGTATAACCATATTTAACATAGTTATTTGTGATTTGTGAAGCATTAGTCAAAATACCTAAGGAGCTTGCAACCTTCTTAGGCATTTCGGTATACCCAATTAACTCACTAGTTATTTGAGTACGACTAGATATTTCTTTCTTTGCATATGGGACTTTAATTGTTGTAATAGCTTGTTTTACTTGATTATTATAAACGATGTAAATACCAACTACCCCTATTAAAACAATAAGGACAGTTAGCGTATTTTTATTTTTAATTATCTTTGTTAATTCTTCTTTTATATTTCCCATTTTATTCTCCCTTACCAAGTACAAGTACTATCATTAGTTTGACAAATTCCCTTTCTATTCATCGCTTCTTTTAATAATGGATCTTTCTTCATTTCATCGGCATCCATATTATATAGATTAGGAAATTGATTATTAAAGGCTGTCTTTAATGTATTACCACTAGCACCAGATTGTACCCATTTAAACAATGTTGGATAATTACTACTTAACCATGATCTTTGTGAACCATTATATAGCTCTTTTAAATACTCACCAAATGCTGGCATAACTTCTATATAACATATTTTCTTAGTAATAGGTTTTGAACTATCACTAGTAATTCCTGGTACCCCATATTCCAATATAGCATCAATTTCATTGACTAAATCTAAACTAGTATCGGCTTCTTGACCTACATTAAAACTATTGGAAGCACTAGTTACACGAACACTAACTTTAGGCGGAACTTCATATATATCATAGAAGTTCACGTCATAATTTTTTGAAATATTAGTGTTTTCTGAAAATCTTCTAATAAAGTTTTCAATAAATTTTTGTTTACTTATTCTTACATCACCATATAATCTGTAGTAAGAATAATCAACGGCATCAATCATGGAGGCTTGAGTTACCTCTTTTAACATATAATAATCTTGCGTAGTTCCAGTAGTACTACTATTAACTAAAAGCATTACTCCAATTACTAGAATACCAAGTAAGATTAAACCATAACCCCAATAGGACTCTTTCATCTTTCTAACCTCCCTTAATTTAATTTATTTTTATATACTACACATCCAGAATTTTCTAATTGTGATAAGAATGTACTACTATCATTAGCGCCCTTACTCTTATCCCCATAATTAGTAGTTAATGTGTAATCTGCAAAACCAAGTGAATTAGTTTCTTGTTCTTTATTGTATTCACGTACATGTGCCATACAAGCTGGTGTTAACTTAATACTATAGATTAATGAATCATCATTACCGTAGATTTGTTCACCCTTATCTTCAATGTCTTTTATAACCTCTGAAATATCTTGACTTTGACCATTATTTTCAGCCCCTGAAGTACTTCCCATCCAGTTAAGTCCTTTACTACTATCTCCATTAGGGAATAAATTATTTAAAGAAACACTCTTAACATAGAATTGTAATTTACCATTATCAGTAACTTTAACTGAATCATAATTTCCTATAGTTGTTGTATAGTTAATTGTTTTATATCCTGAACAAGTATTTGATCTAGGACAAGCTGCATTATAGTCATCTATACGTGATACAGTAACATCTTTATTTAAGTCAATGTAATCACAACAATTACTATTTAATAACTCATAGAAACATTCATCAGACATTGGATTACTCTTACACTTATCACTTGCCACAATAGTAGCGCACTTATTCTCATCATCAGTAGAAGGAATAATTGGTTCAACTTTATATGTACATACAAATTGGTCTTGAGCCGTACCAGATAAGTAACCATTTGCACCCATAATTCTACCTAAGTTCTTTGAACTATTAAAGTATTGACCAATATTAGCAAATTTTAATGTATACGTATAATTTCCTTCTGGGGTAGTTAATGATATTGGATAAATTAACCCATCAGCATCATTACTTCCTCTATTTGGATCATCTATATCTACAAGTTGTGAGTTAGGTTGTTTTTCATTAGCAGTAACAAATCCTTTACTTGGATATGTATAGAATGGAACCATTGATTTAAAGTATATGAATTGTTGTCCAGCAACATCTCCATACTTATCAATTGAACCTATCTTACGATAATTATAATATGAAATAGCATTGTCTTTAGATGGTTTTCCATCTTCATCAATTGTATCATAATATTTTGTTGAAATCTTATTACTATCTGATGGTGCAGTTGCACATCCAAATGTATTAGCATAACTTGTATCACTACTACAATAATACTTAGTTGAATTTACTTTGGCATCGCCATCCATTTTTAATTTGTTATTACCATTCATCATTTCCATATATGAAGATTCATCATAAGTAAATGTTATTTCTGGATCAAATTGATAATCAGTTGACCATGTTGTACACATGTTAATTTCTTCCGTAATACTTACTAATTCTGCTTTAGCACTCTTATAAGTGGCAAGAGCAGTTTCCATCTTTCCTTTAATTGCCGTTTTAGTAGCATTGTAATTTTCTTGAGCTTTAGCTTTTGTACCATAAGTAATAGTAAAGTTTCCTTCACATGGATCCGGTTCAGTTTCTACACATATATTATGTCCAGCCTCTGTAGCATTACCAGCCCACCATTCTTCCTTAGCACATTTTGTCCTTGTAGTATTTTTATAAGTATGAGAAGTATCTTCTTCCTTATTCCCACTTATAGTTCCAGCAGAATCTTCACTTGAACTTGCTGTAATATTTTCCTTATCAATTACAAACTCAGCTCTTAAAATATTACTATTTGAGCCAGTTAAACTTAACTTATATTTATTGTATTTAAAATTGAATGTAAAATCTTCTAAATAATATGTATCAGCATCACTTGGATAATCTGGAGTTGAAGTACCCGAATCAGGCGAACAAGAACTAGATGATTCAATTTTTCTATTAGTATGAGTAGCGCCTTTATCTGTAGCATTAGCTGTATAATATGTATCAAAGTCTATCTTTGATAATCCATCATTACCCTTATCTAATCTATCATACATACCTTTATAGTAATTATAAAGATTTAATTGCTCTAACATTGTTTGTTTTAATGCCACTGCACTTGCCTGATATGCATCAACTTTAATATCAGTTGAAACACAAGTTCTTTGAGCTGCTACACCAGCAACAGCATGATATCTATTATCTAAGTTAATTGAAATATATCTACCTTGTTTAATAGTACCTAAGTCACCTGGCATTTTAAAGGCATAATCTTCTTTACATACTACCTTACAATAATTATGAGCACCAGCTTCTTGAATAGTATATTCGTTACCATTAGGATCACTCTTATCTACGATGCAAGCATCCCAATCAGCACTAGCTCCAACATTTTTACCTTCATAAACAGTTGCTACAGTCTCACTTGGAGTACATAAGAATCCATTTGTTGCAACGCAAGCAAGATTTTCTGGAGTATTAGGAACACAACTTGGATTATCACTTAAATTCAATGAAGTAGTCTCGGTTAATGTTAAAGGAGCATTTCCTTTATTATTAATAACTAGGAATCTTTGTGCCATATTATTTTTCTTAGCACGAGCAAAGAATACATTTCTTACATCATCTGCATCATAATATTTTAAAGATGCCGTAACATTTAAAGTACAATTACTTCCAGCTGGAATAACAAGAATTACATCAGCAGATATTTGTCCTTGCTTACTAGTATCTATATTTTCAATAGTCTTAGTATAACCAATACTACCACCATTAACATCTTTAACAGCAATATCTACACTATTAATATCTACACCCGATTTAGGATTTTTAAGAATTAATTTATATTTAGCAGTTACATTGCCATTTTCATAGGAATTAGTTAATTGTGTAAATGACATTTGCATAGAATTATTTTGTACTGTTGAAATACAACTTTCAACAGTATTCATTAAAGTAGTAGAACCACCATAACTTTGATATACAAGAGCATGTTTTTTATATGGACCATTAGCAATTCCTAAGAAAGGCTGACCATATTTAACCATTAAAAGTCTTGCTGTATCTTGAATTGTTGTATAATCAGCTCCACCTGAATTTTTATATAAACAATAAATTGCTTTACCAAAATCACTATCTAAATCTAATTGTTCATCAGCAGTATATTCCCATCCAGCTTCAGTTGGACCTTTTACGGCCGGATCAATACAATAAGCAGTATAAGTTGATGATGAATCATCAGTACAATGTGCTGTAACCGTATATGTTTTAGTAGTTGATAATCCCGTAACTGGACTACCTGATGCCCATTCTGATTTTGGATTTAATTTGATAACTGAATCAGTACAGAATCCAGCTTCTGTATATTTAGTTGGCGCATCAACTATATTAGCTGAAGCATCAATTTGAGCACATCCTTTACTATTAGGATCTAAACAAGCATTAGCTGTCATAGATGTACCACCGCCAGCACCACTACTAGTATTATTATTGTCAGGATTATAATTGCTTCCATTAGGATGAGTCGATGTTCCTGCAGCAACTATTGAAATACTATACAATTCAATAGAATCATCTTCTTTCATACAGCTAACAATTGCTTTACCAGTTCCATCGGCATTTGCATTTATATAATACCCCTTACCATTTGGATTAGTCAAAGTAACATTTCCTGATTTAACAGTACATGTTTTATAACTGCCTATCATACTAGATTTTCCTTGTTGAATTTCCTTATTAATAGATGAAGCTCCGCCTTTCTTAGGAACTTCAAATTTAATAGTGCCAGTCTTAGATCCACCATTAGTACAAAAGACAACCGCAGTACCAGTACCAACAGCTTTAAAAGTATATGTTCCCTTTCCCGTGTTTTCTGTTGCTGTAATTACATTAGTATTAGACGATGTACATTTCATCCACGAAACCATACTTCTATCCCAGCTTGCACCTTTTTCTAAAGTTTGAGTTTCTGTAAATTCAGTTGCAGCCCTTGCTCCCCCTAAAAACATTCCAAAAGAAAGAACACTAAACAATATAAAAGATAAATACTTAATCCTATTTTTCATTATACTATTCTCTCCTTTCTTTTCTTAATAACGATATACACAATAGTGCCTGCTACTACTACACAAACAAGAATAATAACCCATTTATACTTATCAGCAAAAGTTAAAGTCTTATAAATAATCGAATTATTCTTTCTTTCTTCCTCTTGTTGTTTCTTTTCCTTTTCTTCACTATAAGCCTTAACGCCACTTTTAAATTCACTTTCTTTAATATCATCTAAAGTAACAAATTGCTTACAATAGTAATAATCTTCATTACCAATACATTCTCCATAATCACTATAAATATTATATCTTGGAATTGTTACATTAAAAGTCCTTACCGCACTCTTACCACAGTCACTATCCGCATAATATAACTCTACAGTATAATCTTTAACACTCATAGCAATACCCGTATTAATAGTAAACTCTCCATTATTTGTATTACTATATGAATATTCATACTTCTTACCATTCTTATCAATAACCTTAAAACTCAAATTATCCGTAAGATTATAAATATGAATTAACCCATACCATGTTGAATCTTCAATAACCTCATCATAAGTTGGATCATTAATATTTTGTTTATATTCATAAGTTTCATAATCAACTTTAACATTAGCAGCTTCATTATTTATCTTAGCTTTAGTTTCATAACTACAAACTTCAGCATTAACACTACCCATAAATAAAAACATAAATACTGCTAAAACTACATACTTAAATTTCTTCATATCAACTAACTCCTTATTTCCTATTTATAATTTTACTATGACTATAAGAAAATTACAAGTGAAATAATCATTTATCATAAGTAAAATAGTGTCATTTTACCATATATTTTTTTGATATTCCTAAGAAGTTATGATATATTAATTATGGTGATTTTATATGACAAGAAAAAAGAAAAATATTATTATAAGTGCCGTTATTATTGTTCTAACGGTTATAATCTGTGCAGCCATTTGGTTCATTGGCAAAGGTTTCAATAAAACAGAATATCCCTATATTCATGAACTAACATTTAACGAATTAGAAAGTAAATTAAACAACCAAGATAGTTTTGTTCTTATAATTACTCAAACTGGTTGCTCTCATTGTGAAGCCTACTTACCCGTAGTTCAAAATGTTTCTAACAAATACAAAGTGGATTTTTATGTTTTAAATCGTACTAATATTAGTGATGAAGAACGTACTAAGCTTAAAAATATTGCAAATATTTCAGGTACTCCAACTACCCTTTTCTATACTAGTGGTGAAGAAAAATCGGCTCTAAACCGCCTAGTAGGTCAAGCCACTGAATATCGTTTAGTCGAAAAATTAACAAGTGAGGGTTATATCCATGAATAAAATAAAACCATCACTTAAGGGTTTTGGTGGTATTCTCTTCTTCTTTGGTTTTCAATACCTTTATTCTATTTTAATAAGTATCCTAGTATCTAAAATAAACTTTAGCTTCCTAGCTAAAAACATAATCTTACTTCTAGGTGAGACTATTATTGCTATCGTTATGATTATCTTAAACAAAGAAAGATTAAAAAAAGATTATCCTGATTTTAATAAAAATTATAAAAAATACTTAAAAATAGGAATTAAATATTGGTTTACAGGTCTTATCTTCATGATGTTAAGTAACATTCTAATCAATGTCTATATTACTAATAATATTGCTGCTAACGAGGCCTCAAATCGTTCTACCTTAGAATCATATCCAATATATGCCATTTTAGCCATCAGCCTCATAGGACCTTTAGCCGAAGAACTAACATTTAGATGTAATTTCAAAGACTTATTCCATCGTCGCAGCACTTTCGTCTTATTTACATCCTTAATATTTGCTAGTGCTCACGTCTTAACAAGTCTTACTAGTATTACTGACTTAATCTATTTAATACCTTACATGTCATTATCTCTAGCCCTAGGCTTTGCCTTCTATGACACTGATAATATCTATACAACCATAATTATTCACACTATGCATAATACCCTTGCTACCATTCTTTTAGTCGTAGCGTTACTAGGAGCGTAATCATGAAAGAAAATAATAATTTATCTCGTGTTGCTAGAAATAGTAAAAAAGAAAAAACAACTATCGAACCTAAAACTAAAGAAATAAACATCGAGCCAAAGAAAAAAAGCCCAGTAAAAAGAATACTTGCAACACTTTTTATCATTGGCTTACTAATCTTACTTTATGCTAGATTTATTGGTACTATGGGGCTTGTCGTTAAAGAATATGGTATAACCTCATCCAAACTACCAGAGTCATTCGACGGCCTAAAGGTTGTCCATATTAGTGATATCCATTATGGTACTATCATTAATCAAAAAAGATTAGAAAATATCGTAAATGAAATTAATAAAATCAAACCAGATATCGTCGTCTTTACTGGTGATTTATATGATGAATCAATTAATATGACAGATACATTACAAAGTGAAGTAATAAATACCCTAAATAAATTAGAAGTAACTATCGGTAAGTATGCTGTTTCTGGTAACCATGATTATTCAGATACTATCTTTGAAGACTTAATAACTAAGTCAGGGTTCACTTATCTAAGTAATGAATCTAAAATAATCTATAATAATGGTCCAACCCCTATTGAAATAGTTGGATATCCTGACTCTCGCAAAGACAATCCTGATTATACAATTTCTCTAACTGACTACTACAAAATTGCCCTAATTCACGAACCTGACGAACTAGACAATATTAAAGATAAGGGCTTTGACCTTGTACTATCGGGACACTCTCATGGTGGCCAAGTACGCCTACCAATAATCGGTAAAATCATTACCCCACCAGGTTCTAAAAAATATTATGATGAATACTACAACGTTAATGATACTAAAATGTATGTATCCTATGGTCTAGGTACTAGCTTACTTCGTTTAAGATTATTTGACCATCCATCATTCAATCTTTATCGAATTTATAGCGAATAAAAAAATTATTAAGAACTTAATCTTAGCAATTTTTATTTTTCTCTTCACTATTCTTTTCCTTCTTAGGTAAAGCTTCTTTTCTTGATAAATTTAATCTACCTTTATTATCATAACCAAGTGATTTAACTATAATTTCGTCTCCTACTTTAAATAAATCACTAGGATGTTCAACACGTTTATTATCAAGCTGTGATACATGACATAAACCTTCACAACCACTCCACAACTCAACAAAGCAGCCAAATGACTCTACCTTCGTAATCTTACCTTGATAAACCTTACCCGTTTCAACTTCTCTTACGACATTTAAAATCATTTCTTTAGTCTTATCAATAATACTTTGGTCTTGATGATAAATAATTACTCTACCATCATCTTCTAAATCAACCTTAACAGCATCCTTATCATTTACACTAGTAACATTGCTAGCTTCTAGAATAATCTTCGTAATCATGTCTCCACCCTTGCCAATAACATCTTTAATCTTATCGGGGTTAATATTAAATGTAGCAATCTTAGGAGCATAAGGACTTAACTCTTTACGAGGTTCACTAATTGCACTAGTCATAACATTTAATACTTCTAAACGAGCTTTCTTTGCTTGCGCTAAAGCTTTCTTTAAAATATCTTCTGTAACGCCTTTAATCTTAATATCCATTTGTAAAGCCGTAATACCTTTCTTCGTACCAGCAACTTTAAAGTCCATATCTCCCATATGGTCTTCTAAGCCTTGAATATCTGTTAAAATCGTATACTTCTTACCATCTTTTGAAGTAATAAGACCCATAGCAATACCCGCTACTGGCGCTTTAATAGGAACACCTGCCGCCATTAATGACATACATCCTGCACAAATAGTAGCTTGACTACTTGAACCATTAGATTCTAATACCTCAGATACAACTCTTACTGTATAAGGAAATTCATCTTCACTAGGCATAACTTGAAGTAACGCTCTTTCCCCTAAAGCACCATGCCCAATTTCACGACGTCCTGGCGAACCATACCTTCCCACTTCACCAACACAAAACGCTGGAAAATTATAATGTAACATAAAACGTTTGGTATCTTCTAACCCAAGTCCATCTAAAATTTGATGTTCTCCTAAAGCTCCTAAAGTAGTAGTAGCAAGTACTTGAGTCTCACCTCTTGTAAATAGTCCTGAACCATGCGTTCTCGGTAAAATATCAACACTTGCCGCTAATGGTCTAATCTCATCCATAGCCCTACCATCTGGACGAACCTTCTTCTTCGTAATAAGTTCTCTTAAACATTCACCCTCAATAGTATCAACTAACTTTTTAACATCTTTTAAAACATTATCTAAGTTATCATCCATTTGATACTTTAAAGAAAAATATCCCAAAGTATTTTCTTTTACTTTACTTATTGCATCATATTGGGCAAGTTTGCCTTTAATATCAAAGCACTTAAACATTTCATCAGTCGCATACTCTCTTACGGCCGCTTCAAGTTCGGCATCAATTGTTGCTAAATCAACTTTAACTTTTTCTTGACCAATTTCTTTAATAATCTTCTCTTGAAAATCACATAATTTCTTAATATATTCATGTCCAAACATTAAAGCCCCAAGCATATCTTTTTCACTAACTTGTTTAGCACCAGCTTCAACCATACATATAGCATCCTTAGTCCCAGCAACGGTTACACTAAGTTCAGTTTCTTCCATTTGTTTAGTATCTGGATTAATAATATAATCTTTACCAATCTTACCTACAACTACTCCCGCTACTGGTCCATCAAAAGGAATATTTGATATTCCAAGTGCTAACGAAGAACCGAATAACGCCGTCATTTCTGGTGAACAATCAGGGTCAACTGATAAAACTGTATTAATAACTTGAACTTCATTTCTAAAATTCTCGTCGAACATTGGTCTAATTGGTCTATCAATTAAACGTGCTGTTAAAGTAGCGGCCTCACTAGGACGTCCTTCTCTTTTAATAAATCCTCCTGGTATTTTACCAACTGAGTATAGCCTTTCTTGATATAAAACTGTCAAAGGAAAGAAATCTTGAGTAATTGGCGTATTACCCATAACTGCTGCTGTTAAAATAACAGTATCATTATATCTAACTAATACTGAAGCATTGGCTTGTTTAGCTAACTCTCCTGTTTCAACAACTATCTTTTTACCTAATAAATCATATTCATATACTTTTTTTTCCATAAATTACCTCTTTTCTAAGTATATATAGAAGAAAAAAAGACACCAAAAATATAGTGCCTACTTTCTTATATTTAATTTTTTAATAGTTTCTCTATAACTTACTACGTCATTATTTTTTAAGTAATCTAATAGAGCACGTCTCTTACCAACTTTCATTAAAAGTCCTCTTTTTGAATGATAGTCATGGATATGAGTTTTTAAATGTTCTGTTAAATCATTAATTTCATATGTAAGAATAGCAATTTGAGCTTCAGTTGCACCGCAACCTTTTTCTTTACCAAATTCTTTAACTAATTTAGCTTTTGTTTCTTTAGAAACTGCCATAACAATTCTCCTTTCATTTATTATAATCGGTTTAATCTTCGTTTAAATCCTGAAAGGAATTGGTTTAAACCAAGAAAAAACTTTATGTACTTAGTATAGACTAAAGTATCCATAATTGCAAGCTTTTTTTGTCTTAATTTGTTAATCAATCTATTTTCGGTTTAGCATTTCTATGTATATATGATATATTCCATATATTTGTTGCCTATTTGTGTATTTTATTCTTGCTATTATCTTATTTAAATGTTATACTTTTTCTGGAAGTACCAAGTAGTTGGTGTGTTGCCTCATTTTGTGTATATATATACATTAGAAATGAGGTGATAATATGAATAAAGAATACAAATTCATTTCAAAGTTTGTAGCATTGCTATCTAAGATAGCAATAATTTTCATATTAATAGCCTTAATTTTTCTTTTAAAATTTTAGACTATCAAAATACACCTAACTAATTGTTAGGTGTAAACCATTATTTATGGGCAACACCCAACATTCTAAAACCGGGTATTTCCTTTTTTATTATATGAAGTTTCCTTCACTCATATACATCATAGCATATTTTTATTATAATAGCAATAGTTTTCTAAAAGAAACATTAATCTTGCTTAACTGGCTTCAATTCATACACCACATCAGCCATTTTAGCCACATTATTAGAATGTGTAACAATAATCACACACTTGCCTTGCTTCGCCAAATCTTTAAAAATCGCAATAATATCAGTTTCCGTTTCCTTATCCAAATTACCCGTCGGCTCATCCGCAATTATACCATTCGCATCATACGCAATACTTCTAGCAATAGCGACCCTTTGCTCATCACCACCAGAAAGTTTTAATACCCGCCTACACCATTTTTCTTCATTTAAACCAACACTCTCTAAAAGCTCAATCGCCAAGGCTTTTTTATCTTTATCCTTAACCCCACTGACATTCATAGCCAAAATAATATTTTCTATCGCACTAAGTCCTGGTAACAAATTAAATGACTGAAACACAATCCCCACTAGTAAATTTCTTACAGGGTTTCTTTTAATATTAGTTAATGCATTTTTCAAAATATACATCTAATCATTTCATCCATCTAAGATTTTAGTAATTATCTGTGTTCATTTGGAAAACATTAAAAGTAAATTTTCAAAAAATTCCATGAAAAAAGACCAATACCTAAAGTATCAGTCTTCCTATCTATTTAATACCATTACTACTTAAGAACTTCTTAAAGTTAGATTCACTTAACGCTCCAACCGAAGCGTTGACAGCCTTACCATCCTTAATAATAATTACCATTGGTGTATATCCATAGAACTCACTAATCTTACCAGTTGACTTAGTACCATTCGCATTAACTTCAATTTCTTTAGTTAACTTTGATATAAATGTATTATAATCACTTGAAGAAGTGTCTACTGTTGTAATATCTAAGTACTTAGTCTTAAATCCTAAATCCTTTTGAACACTTTTTAAAGTTGGTAAGAACGAAACACATGCACCACAAGATGAACGTCCTAAATATAACACACTAGTATCCTTACTATCAAATAACTTCAATACTTGTGCTAAAGTTAAAGCATCAAAATCACTTACATCATAATCACTTGTTTGTGTTCCACTAGTACTACTATTACTAGAATTATTACTACCACTACTACTTCCCCCATTAGTTAATGAAATCATAGTAAATAATAAATTAACTCCCAAAATAATAGCAATAACTACTAACGTCGTAAATATCTTATTTAATATAGTTGTATAATTAATATTTTCTTTCATAAATCCTCCCAATACCCTCTATTATATAACTAAAACCAACCTAAATTCAAGAACTTATTTAGTACAAAGACTAACCCTACAATAAATGCAAGTATCACAATTACAATAAGTATCTTTATAACAATCTTCGTACCAGCAACTTCTTCTTTTAAATCATTAAAATCATCAAAATCACTCTCCGTAAAAAGATTAGTAGTAGTTAAGAAAGTATTTTCATTAGTTTTATCTAAATCAATATCAATATCTTTTTTCTCTACTTTAGGTTTCTTTATCTCACTAGCTAAATCTTTTTCTTCTTTTAAATTTAACTTATCTAACCCTCTAATTACAGGAGCTTCTTTAGTTGTTTCCTTCATAAAATCATCTTTAGCGCCCAATACCTTAGTCTCATCATCATCACCCTTTAAATCACTTAATATATCTAAAGGATCCGCTCCATCACTTAAAGATTCTTTCATATTAATTGTATCTATTAACTCACGAAGTTTCTTCGATTCATCTTTCTCTTCTTTATCTTCATCATCTTCATCATCCATTTTATCTGCTAAACTAAGTCCATTTAAAATATCTAAGTTAGTATTTCTAATCTTCTTTAATCTTTCAACCTCATAATCGGCATCATTACTATCCTTAGCTTTCGATAATATTTCATTTATATCATACTCTCTTGTTTCATCAAGGTTAACCCCATATTTAACTTCTTCATCATCATCCCTAGTTAAATGTACCTTTTTTTGGGGATCACGATATTTTTTATCTAACATACTTTTTAGTTTTTCAACATCAATCGTACTTCTATTATTATCTAAAATAGTTGTATTTGAATCTACACTAAAACCATCTAGCTCTTCTTCACTCATTTCTTCATATAATGCCTGATTTTTCTTAGTTCGTGATAAAGTTACTTCCTCATTTTTTAAATATTTATCTTCTCTAGTATTCATATAGCCTTTACTCCTATTCATATTTAATATTATCATATTTTTAGAATTTTTAATAGTATTTTTTAAATTACTCTATCTTGCAGAGTAGACACATCGTGTTCATTTTTAACGAAAAAATATCAAATTTTTATTACAGAGTATACACATCGTGTTCATTGTATTATAGTTTTCCTCAAGTGGCTTTAACTGAATTTATAGAATTTATAATAGTTTTTTTCCTAATTATTTTGTATAATAATGTACGAAAGGAAGTTTTTATGAAAGAATTAAAAGTAGATATTAATATGTGTATTGGTTGTGGAGCTTGTGCCGCTATTGATAGTGAACATTTTACTATTAATGATGCTGGTTTAAGTGAAGCTACTAGTCAAGAAAATTTAGAAAGTCCTGCAGTTAATGAAGCTATTGATGCTTGCCCTGTTGGAGCTATAACTCTTGAAGAAAAGAAAGAAAACTAACAACCCAAAGAACTTTTTACAGTTCTTTTATTTTGGAAAATCTTTGTAAAATCGATACTAAAACGAAAGGAATATAAAATATATGGAACATAAAATCAAGTTACAACCGCAATATTACAACTACATACTTTATGGCACTAAAAGAATAGAAATTAGATTATATGATGAAAAAAGACAGCAAATTAAAATTGGAGATACAATAATCTTTTTAAAAGAACCCGACTTAAATGAAAGTTTCAAAGCCAAAGTTACCGGCCTTTTAAGATATAACTCATTTGAAGATATGTTTAAAGATTTTGATACCAGCATTCTAAGCGATAAGTCAATGACTAAAAAAGATTTAATAAACGTTTTAGAACAATTCTATACTAAAGAAAAACAAAAGCAATATGGTGTTCTAGGAATTAGAATTGAATTAATCTAGCCCATGAAAAAAGTACTATTTTCTCTTAGTACTTTTCTTTTTGTCTAAAGCATAAAGCTTTCTAACTTCCTTATTATCTAAATAACGATACTCTCCCGATTGTAAAGTTCCTAAATCTAAGAAAGCATACTTTTCTCTTTTTAACTTTTCAACCTCATGACCAACACTTTTAAATAATTTCTTAACAATATGGTTACGTCCTTCATGAATACTAATCTCAACTAAATCCGTATTCTTTGCTACATCATGTTTTCTTATCTTAACTCTACTTGGAACACACTTAACTCCGTCAATAACAATTCCATTCTTTAACTTAAATAATTCTTCCATACTTAAGTTACCTTCAAGCTTAGCCATATAAACTTTTTCAACTTCATTCTTTGGATGCATTAAAATATTAGCAAGCTCCCCGTCATTCGTTAGTAAAATTAACCCCGTCGTATCATAATCTAATCTTCCAACCGGATAAATTCTTGCTGTAGTATCAATTAACTCCGTAATAACCTTACGATTTTTATCGTCACTCGCACTACAAATATATCCTCTTGGTTTATTTAATAAATAGTATTCTTTCTTCTCAATATTAATCGCCTTACCATTTACTAAAACCTCGTCACTACTGCTTACCTTAGTCCCTAACTCTTTAACAATATCCCCATTAACCGATACCTTACCTTGTAAGATTAATTCTTCGGCTTTTCTCCTTGAACACACACCTGCATTAGCTATCACTTTTTGTAAACGTTCCATAATATCACTCCTCGTTTTTAAGTACCATAATCATACCATACTTTAACGAAAAAAGATACTAAAAGAAAAAACTTACCCAAAAAAGATATAACATAAGACGAATGCCGCTACTAAACCACAAAAATCAGCAAACAACCCCGCCCACAAAGCATGACGAGTTTTCGTAATTTTCACCGAACCAAAATAAAGTGCCAAAACATAAATCGTCGTATCGGTACATCCTTGAATAATAGAAGCAAGATACCCCGCATACGAATCAGGCCCATATAAAGTAAACACTTGGTTCATCATAGCCAAAGCCGCATTACCTGAAATTGGTCTTAAAATAGCCATCGATAAAGCTTCAATGGGAATACCGACATTCGGTAAGAAAGACAAGAAAAATTCTAAAATACCACTTCTTACAAAGATATTTATCGCTAAAACCATCGCCACAACCGAAGGCACTAGATTAAACGCTACCCCAACGCCTTCCTTAGCCCCTACTAAAAACTCATCATAAATATTAACTTTCTTCTTATAACTATAAACAATAATAAATAAAACTATTATAGGAATTGCATAAGTCATTTTCTTCGTCTCCTAATAATATAATCCAAAGTTAACCCCGCTATGGACGCTACTGAGGTAGCTAATAACGATGGCAAAATTATCCCAGTAGCATTCATACTTCCATGAGCCATTCTTAGAGCAATAACCGTAGTAGGAATAATAGTAACACCCGCCGTATTTAAAACTAAAAACGTAATCATAGCCTCTGTTGCCTCCCCTTTTTTAGGATTTTCTTTTTCTAACTCTTGCATAGCTTTTAGCCCAAAAGGCGTCGCCGCTGAACCAAGCCCCATCATATTCGCTGCAATATTAGAAGCAATATAACCTAAAGCCTTTGAATTTTTATCTAAAGTAGGAAAAAGTTTATGCAATACTGGGCAAATAGCCTTCGCAAACTTATCCAAAAGACCACTTTCCTGAGCTAACCGCATAACCCCCATCCATAAAATAAGTACTGGTAACATATTAAAAATTAACTCTATCCCACTATTAACCGCAGCTACAATTTCTTCATTAATTAAAGCCCCATTACCACTAACTAGCCCATAAGATATCCCACTAACAATCAAAAACAACCATATAACATTAATCATTAATTCCAAAACATAAGAAAATCTAAAACCTTATGCCAAAAATTCTCCTGTATTTTCTCATTCTTTCTAGCTAAAATATCTTCTTTAGCAATTACTTTACCCTTTAATTTAACCACAACACTACCAACAGTTTCATTATCTTCATAACTATCTTTTTTTACTAAATCATAATTAATTTTAATATTCTTTTCTTCATCACTAGTTAGTAAAACTTTCAAATCATTCTTTATATATACCTGGTCATACGCCCCTTGGGTATCAATCTTAAAACTATTTTTATCCAAAACTTTAACTAAGTTATATTTCTTAAAATTTTTTTCATACAGTGCCTTATGGTCGGCAAAATCATCTGGGTCATTTAATGTTACCACTACTAAAGTCTTATCTTCCCGCGAAGCCGCCGTTACCAAAGTCCTTCTAGATTTCTTCGTAAACCCCGTCTTACCTCCGATACAGTACTCATACGAATCCAATAATTTATTTTTATTATGCCATACATAAGATTTATAACTACTTTGTGTCTTATAATTCTCCGTCCCAATTATCTCTGTAAAAACTTTATTCTTTAAAGCATAACTCATTAGCAAAGCCATATCATAAGCCGTCGACTTATTCCCAAGTCCCTCCTCATTTTCTAACCCACTAGCGTTAATAAACAAAGTATTAGTCATATTTAAGGCCTTGGCTTTTTCATTCATTAACTTAGCCATATTATCCATATCTCCTGCTACAACTCTAGCTATCTCTATGGCCGCATCATTACCACTTCTAAGCATAAGCCCATATAACAAATCCTTTAACGTTAACTCCTCTCCAACCTCAATATAAATATTCGACCCATAAGCTTTCAAGACATCCTTTGAAACCACAACTTTCTCGTCTAAATTCTTATTTTCAATAGCTACTATTGCTGTCATTATCTTAGTTGTACTAGCAATAAGTCGCTCATCTTTTATATTACTCCCCTCTAATACCCTGTTAGAAGAAGCATCCATAACTATATAACTAGAAGCCCCTATCGCATAAACCCTCCAAGGTATTAACACAAACACTAAAATCAACAATTTCTTCAATTAAATCACCTAGAAAATAATATGTTCTATCTACTCTTTTTATTAATTCTAATACCCTTATAAAACCTTTTCCCTATAAAGAATACTCCCAGTATAAAAAGGATAAATTCTAAACTAAAAATAATATGGCAAAAAAACTCCCACATACTATATCCCACTACTAACAAATTAAGATTTAACACCACAAAACTTAAAAACACCGCTATAAAAAACATACTTATTAATATCATAATATCACCACTCTATTTTATCCTTACACCTTAAATTTTAGAAGTAAACCAAGTGTTTTTCTAAAACTTTCTATTTATATTTTTTCTAATCTATTATATAATTAACTAGGTGATTATATGGAGTTTTTAAAATATGTAATTCTAGGTATTATCCAAGGAATTACTGAACCATTACCTATCTCTAGTAGTGGTCATTTATTAATATTTAGAGAGTTATTTAATACTAATATGTTTAATGATTTAAACTTTGAAGTTATTGTTAATTTTGGTTCTTTTATCGCTATATTAATGATATTCTGGAATGATATTGTTAAACTAGTTACTGGTTTTTTTAAATATCTTTTTGGTAAGAAAGAAGATAAAAAGAAATTTGCTGATGACTTTAAATATTGTATGTTAATTGTTGTTGGTTCTATCCCTGTTGGTATTATGGGTTTATTATTTAAAGATAAGATAGAATCTTTCTCTAATGTCTATGAAGTAGGCTTTGCCCTTCTAATTACAGCAATTGCTCTATTTATTGTTAAAGATAGTAAGGGTAAGAAAAAAGACTACGATATAACCTATAAAGATGCAATTATTATTGGTTTATTCCAAATGATTGCCTTAATTCCTGGTTTATCTCGTAGTGGTATGACTTTAGTTGGTTGTCTTCTTTGTGGTTTATCTAGAGAAGCATCATTAAAATATACTTTCTTATTATATTTTCCTGTTTCTGTAGCGTCTTTCGGATTAAGTTCTATTGATGTTATTAAAAGTGGTATTGATAGTGCCTTACTTCTTAACTACACTGCTGGTTTAGTAGCAGCCTTCCTAGGTACTTACTTAACTTACAATTGGTTATCTAATATCGTTAAAAAAGGTGCTTTATGGAAATTCTCTATCTATTGTATAATCGTAGGTATCTTCGTTCTTATATATTTTAGATAGTTTTGAAGGCTTAAGGCCTTCTTTTTTATTGCTAAATTTTCTAAGTAATCACATAACTTTTTCTTTCTTAATTTATTTACTTGATATTTTCTATCTAGCGTTTTCTCCCAAGTTTTTATCATTTCATACTTTAAAAACTCAACCATTAAACTTATATCTTCTTTTGTAGTAAATTTTTCTAATGCTAAATAATAGTATTTTTTATCTTCATTATAAATGATAATTGGCGGAAGGTCATTAATCATTAAAAAGTAATTTACTAAAACTCTCCCTATCAGTCCATTTCCGGAAGTAAAAGGTTGAATTTTTTCAATAACATTGTGCGCATAAGCCACCATTTTTATAATTTCTTCATTATCTTGAGGTTTTATTGAGTTAATTTTTTCTATAAGCTTTCTCATATTATTTTGAACATTTTCTACAGAAGAATAGCCACCATTAATTTCTGTTACATAATCATAAGCTTTATATTCTCCTAGTCTTTTGTCATATGTGTCTTTAGTTAAAATTTTATGTACTTTCTTTATCCATTCCTCACTAATTGGTGATTTCAAGACCACTTTACTCAATATATAATTATAACAGTCTTTTTGATTATTAATTTCAATCAATGTTTTTAAATAACCAGTATAGTTGATAACTTTTCCACTATTAAATATTTCCTTGGTATCATAATATGTTATTTTATCATTTTCAATCGCACCAGAATTATAGGCAAATAAGACACTGAAATTTTCTAGAATATTCATATAGTCTTCTTTACTTTCAAGCTTTTGTTCTTGCCAATATTTTATAACATCTTCATATTTATATTTTAAGTTTATCATATTAACTACCTCTATTTTTTTATTCGCAATATTTTTTTAGTATTTGATTAAATTCAATTTCTGTTATTCTATTTTCTAGCAATGCAGATTTAGCAAATGACTCTAACCCTAAAGCTAGCCCATCATACATTATACAATCTCCATTCCTATCATATTTTTCAAGAGTTTTCATTGTATTTTGCATTAATTTAGGAAATTTCTTACTATCAATATTTATTGAATAATCAATTTGCCGATAAATATCTTTATCATTTTTATTCATGGGTTATTCCTTTCTTATTTCAATCTCATTATATCATAAGTTTTCAAAACGCAAAATAAATCTTGCGATATTTTTTTAGTTCAAGACTTTATCAGTCATACGAAAATGCCAGTTATCAACATGTTTTGATACTCAAACACTCATTTTACGTAGATAACTGGCACTTTCAGCAATATTTTATTTCAAAATAAAAAGAAGAAACCACCCAAGTTTCCTCTTAAAACCTACACTCTTTCAACATCAAGATAAGTTTCATGGTCGTTAATGTCGTAAGCTTCGCCCTTAATATCTTTAACAATCTCTAACGTTAAAGTCTCATTCTTAATGAACTCTTCATAAGTACTTAAACACTTATCAATATCACTATCACCACTAATATATAACTTAATTCTATCTTGAATATCAAAATCTTTTAATTTTCTTAAATTTTGAACTTTCGATACTAACTCACGAGCTAACCCTTCTAAAATTAAGTCTTCACTTAACTTAGTATCTAAAATAATAAAGTCATTACTATCCATAGCAACATCAAAACCTTCTTTAGCGTTAATTCTAATGTCTACCATATCTGCATTAATTTCTAAATCATTATCTAAGAACTTAACGGTAATAATTTCCTTATTATTTAACTTATTCTTCTCTTCATCACTTAAATTTTCTAGTAAAGTCTGGTAAGCCTTAATATCTTTACCAAACATCTTACCAACAACTTTGAAATTAGGTTTAATCACAAAATTCATATAAGTTGCAACTGACTCTGTATATAAAACATCTTTAACATTCAACTCTTCTTTAATTAAATCTAATAAGTCGCCAATAAGTTTTTTATCCTTACCATTAATAATAGCTTCCTTAATTGGAATTCTAACCTTAATCTTACTATCTTCTCTAGCATTACGTCCTAGTGAGATTATATTTCGAACCTTATCCATACGAGTCTCAATATAATCATTAACCATTGACTCATCATACTTAGGAAAATCACTTAAATGTACTGAAGGCTCTAAAGTTAACTTCGTATACATCTCTTCACTAATAAAAGGTACAATTGGAGCGATTAACTTACATACTCCACATAATACTTGGTAAGTAGTTTGATAAACTGCCCTTTTCGAAGTATCCTCTTCACTCTTCCAAAATCTTCTTCTATTTCTTCTAATATACCAGTTCGATAAATCTTCACTTACAAAATTAGAAATAGCTTTCGTTACTTTATTTAAATCAAATTCTTCATAAGAATCCGTAACATACTTTACTAATCTTTCATACTTTGATAATAACCACTTATCAATTTCATCTAAATCTTCATAAGCGACATTGTACTCTCTTGGGTCAATATTATCTGCATTCGCATACATTTGAAAGAATGAATAAGTATTTTTTAATGGGTTAAAGAATTTTGAATGTACTTCCTTACAGCCATTTGAATCATACTTTAATGGTGTCCATACTGGAGAAGCATATAACATATACCATCTAACCACATCAGCTCCGTAAGTATTTAATTCCTTAATTGGATCAATAATATTACCAACACTCTTACTCATTTTCTTACCAAAACCATCTAGTACCATGTCATTAACGACAACATTTTTAAAGCTTGACACTCCAGATACAATGGTTGAAATACAAATTAGGGAGTTAAACCAACCACGAGTTTGATCAACACCTTCCGCAATAAAATCAGCTGGAAATTGGGATTCAAATAGCTCTTTGTTTTCGAATGGATAATGATATTGACCATAAGGCATAGCGCCACTATCAAACCAAACATCCATAACATCACTAACACGGCTCATGACGCCACCACACTTTGGACATTTCAAATGAACATTATCAATATAAGGACGATGTAACTCTAAATTTCTTACATTAATATTTTCCACTACCATACTTTGAAGGTCATCTAAAGAACCAATAACATGCTTACAAGAACACTCATCGCAAATCCAAATTGGCATTGGACAACCCCAATAACGATTACGCGAAATTCCCCAGTCAACCATATTTTCTAACCAGTTATTAAATCTTTTTGTTCCCACATATTCTGGATACCAATTAACACTCTTATTCGCTTTAATAATCTCATTTTTATATTGCGTCGTTCTAATATACCAAGCAGGTTTAGCATAATAAATTAAAGGCGATTTACATCTCCAACAATGAGGATAATCATGAGTTAACTTAATCTTCTTAAATAACTTATCGTTTTCTTTTAAATATTTAATAATTTCAATTTCTAACTCAGGATCTGTTACTAATCTATTAGCCCAAGGTCCTTCGGTATAACAACCATCCTTTCCTACTGGGTTAATAAATGTAATCCCATTTTCTCTAGAAACTCTATTATCGTCCTCACCAAAAGCTGGGGCAATATGAACAATACCTGTACCATCACTATCCGTAACATAAGAATCACTTAATACTTCAAAGGCTTTGCCTTCGACCTTAACAAATGGTAATAATTGTTCATACTTAGTACCAACTAAATCTTTACCTAAAGTCTTTTCAATTACTTCATAATCTTCTCCAAGTACCTTATCTGCTAAAGTCTCAGCCACAATAAATTTATAACCCATATATTTTACAGTTAAATATGTTAAGTCTGGATTAACACATAACGCCACATTAGCAATCAAAGTCCAAGGTGTAGTTGTCCATACTAAGAAATATTCGTCCTTACCAACAACCTTAAAAGGCACAATAACGGTATTGACACTATCTTGATGATATTCTTGCGATACTTCATTAGCGGATAACTCAGTTCCACATCTAGGACAATAAGGTAATACCTTCTCACCATGATATAAAACACCTTTCTTATCCATTTCTTTTAAAAGCCACCACTCTGATTCAATAAAGTTATTACTACATGTAATATAAGGATTTTCACAATCAATAAATTGTCCCATTAAGTCGGTAACATCATTTATTTCATCGATATTTAATGCCGTTGCCTTATTACATTCTTTGCAAAAGTTTTCAATACCAAACTTTTCAATATCAGCTTTAGTTTTAAAACCTAACTTCTTTTCAACATTAACTTCAATTGGTAGACCATGTGTATCTAAGCCAATTTTTCTTAGCACCTTATAACCTTGCATGGTTTTATACTTACAAAAAGAGTCTTTAATTGTTTTAGCTAAAACATGGTGAATTCCTGGTTTAGCATTTGCATAAATTGGGCCATCATAAAATACCCAAGTTTTATTATTTTCTCTATTTTGAATAGTTTTGGCTAAAATATCTTCACTTTTCCATTTTTTTAAGATATCTTGATTAACATACTTAGCATCTCTTTTGTCTAATTCTTCAAACTTTTTCATAAATCATTTCCTCCTAAAATTAAAAATAGTCTCACAATCTAAGGACGAATATTCGCGGTACCACCTTAGTTCATGAAACTATTCACACACTTAAATCTTGTAACGCCAGATAAGCGATTATACTTTTAATATAATGCATCCAAAGTGATTTGTAATAAGTTTTCATTAATTAATCTCTCAGCTTTTGATTAACTCTCTTGTAATTACTTGTTTATTACCGTCTTTTTCAACTGCTTTACGTACCCCATTATAACGCACATATTTAACTTTTTCAAGCTCTTAATTTTTAATTTAGTGCGTTTTATTCGTTATCTTTTATTGATAATTAAACTTATATTTTGCAATTTTTGATTACCAGTACTTTTCTTTAACTTTGACAAACTTACGGACAATTTGTAATTTATCCGTAGTTTTGTCAAAAACCTAATTAAAAAATAGATAGTCCTAAACTACCTATCTAACAATTCTTATCACCTTTTACATTCAAATTATTTTTGTATTTCGTAGAATACAAAAAGTGATTTTTTATCAATTTTGTATTACAGAGAATACAAAATTTAATATTTTTATCCTTTACTTTGTGCCTCATGATACTTATATAGCAATTCACTCTCAAAGTTCGTAATTTTACCACTAGGTAACAACAACATCCTAGAAACACCAACTGCCTCTACAAAAGCTGGATTATGACTAACCATAATAATTGTACCTTCATAGTTCTTAAAGTTCTCTCCTATTATCCTTTGCGTCTCTGGGTCTAAATGGTTAGTCGGCTCATCCAGCAAAAGCAAATTAGCCCGTTTAATCATTAACTTACATAAACAAACACGTGCCTTCTCTCCTGGCGATAACACCGAAACCTTCTTATAAACATCATCGTTTGTAAATAAAAATCCCCCTAAGTAGCTTCTAATCTCTTTATCACTTAAACTACTATCTTTAACATTTTCTAATATTGTCTTATCTAAATCTAAATTTTCTTGCTCCTGCGCATAATATGCAATCTCTGTCTTCTTACCATAATAAATCGAACCCCTACTTGGTTTCAACAACCCCACAATAAGTTTTAACAAAGTCGACTTTCCAACACCATTTTCACCGACTATCAAAAACCTTTCACGAGGACTTATAACAAACGATAAATTATTATATAAATCACTTTGACCTTCATAATTAAAATCAATATTATTTAAACTTAAAGGTACTTTATCTGGCTCCACCAAAGGTTTCAAGTTCATTCTAACCTTCTTATACTCAACATCTTTCTTCAAAATATTTTCTTCTAACTTAGCTAACTTCTTCTCCCTATCCTGAGCCATTCTCTTCCTCTTACCTGAAGAATTAGAATAAAGTAAAACAATATCCCTTAACCTAGCA
Organism: Coprobacillus sp. CAG:605; assembly: GCA_000433255.1. Lineage (GTDB taxonomy): Bacteria > Bacillota_I > Bacilli_A > RF39 > UBA660 > CAG-605. The sequence goes on from HF998223.1 coordinate 30,920, forward strand.
GCTTCCTTCTCCTGGTTTTCAATCATCCTATTTCTTAATTCTTTCTGTAAATTATACTTCTTCATAAACTCATCATAATTACCCTTATACATAGTAATCTTATGTGTAGTTTTATCTAAATACATAGTCTTATTAGTAATACTATTTAAGAAAGGAATATCATGAGAAATAATTAAAACCATTCCTTTATAATTCTTTAAATAATTAATTATATAATCTCTTGTTTCTAAGTCTAAATGATTAGTAGGTTCATCAAGTAATAAAATATCACTCTTGGAATATAGTAGGTGGGCAAATGCTATCTTACTCTTTTGTCCTCCAGATAACTCTTCCATATTTTTTTCTAACAATTCTAAATCAATATGCATCTTATCAATTATATTTAGAAGAATATTTTCATAATTATAATAATCTAAAATCTCTAATCTAGCCTGTTTTTTAGCAATTACTTTTAAAGTTTTATCAATATACTTTTGGTCTGTACTATCACTTATCTTCGTATATAACGCTGCTATTTCATCTTCTAACTTTTTTATTGGTCTAGCACTTAGTAAATATTCATATACATTCTCATTATGGGTAAATTCTACTTCTTGGGGTAAGTATCCAATTACTTTATTACCTGTATATAAAGTTCCTTTATCTAGTTTTATATTACCTAGTATTACTTTAAATAATGTTGTTTTTCCTGCTCCATTAACACCAGTTATTCCTACTTTATCTAATGGTTCAATATTAAATTCAGCATCTTCATATATTTCTTCGTTTAAAAAGCTTAGATACATATTCTTTCCATACATAGTATTTTCCTTCGTTTCTTGTGCTATTATACTATATTTTATCTATTAAAAAAAGTATCCTTTTTAGAATACTTTATGTTGTTTTTACGATGTATGGGTCATTTACGGTTCCTATTCCGCCGGATATTTCAACATCAGCTTTCAGATTTATCGCAGGACGGACGCCATAGCCGCTAGTAACCCAGCCGCCGCCGAAGACACCGGTCCCGCCAACGTACCAAACATACGACGCCGAGTTGGAAGGGTTGAAACGATACGGCGACATTGTCCAGTACCAAGTACCAGTATAAACATATGATAAGGTATTTAAATAACCATTTACCATACCAGCCATGGCGGCTTCATCAGCAGTCATTAGACCAATCGGATTAGTTAGAGCTCCATTACCCTTTGTACTATCAACGGTATATAAATCATGTTCTTTGTCTGGGCAAGTTAATATTGGTAGTTTATTTGTTTTAGCTAAACGATTAACCGCACCATATTCAGTATAGGACGTTGTAGAATATCCATCGCCACTATTGGTAATTGAACGGTCACCACAGAAACCTGTGTCTGCCAAATAATCTTGTAAGTTATTAGCAACTATGTATTTATTATAAAATTCATCAACTTTAGTTTTGATATTACTATCTTTGCCGTTAGCTAGGTTGTTTTCTCTAGAACCGATTGCCCCAGTTGTTGTTCCATACATATAACCAACATATGCTGGATCCGTTCTAGTAGAATTGAAAGCACTCGTACCATATTGGGTATCCCCACCCTTAGCATTTACCTTAGTACCATTATAGAGAAGTCTGATTGTTCCATCACCATTGATACGAATTATCTTCCAATAAGCACCAGCAAAGTACACATTGTTGTTTGAAACATTACCACGATAGTAATAAGACGTTCCATAATCATCTTGAGCAGTATACAAGCCTTTATCTGATTTATCACTTTCTAACTCAGTTTCAGTATAACGATTAGTTTTAAAGGCATATCTAATACGATAAGAGTTAGTATTAGCAGTACCAACGTTAGAAGTTGTAACACTGGTTACTTTATATAGATAAGTACCTGAACTACTAGTATAACTAGATAAAACATTACTAGAACTTATATTAGTACCGCCACCCTCAACATAGTATGTTGTACTAGAAAAATCTAGGGATGCTAGTTCATCAGCAGAATATAACTTAGAATCAGTCATTACATATTGGCCTTTTTCACTATTAAAAGTATAGCCAGTACTTAGACGGACCTTGGTACTATCAGCATTTAGGTTTTGACCACCTAAAGAGGCATTGCCAACAAGACTGGTATCAGGCATATCAATATTTAAATTAGTATTAGTGGTTTCATGATTTTCTTGCCATACAATAATGGGTGCGGTTTTATTAAAATCAGGTGTTTCTTTAGCTGCTATCTTACTAATAGCATTATCGGGCGTTTTAACCTTGTATTCATTTACTAATATGGCATCTTGTAATGTAGTTACATAATCACTTGGTTTATAAGTACCAACAGTAGCAGTTACAACTACTTTAGATTCAAACACTTTATTCATACTAGAAGTATCAACATTATCTCCATAATCCATCCAAAGCCTTAAAGCATAATCTACACTATCGTTACTACCTAATGATCCTGTTGCTAGTATTTTAGAATCTTTAGAAGTATCTATTGATACTGAAGTAGATTCTAAAGTACTTAAATTAACTGGAGCTTCATTATTAATCATGACTTTAATTGCACTACTATCCATAGTAGTAGCTTCTAAAGATTCTAAATTAACATTATAACTAATAAATTGTTCGCAAGTATTAGTAATAGTAAATTGATAAGGAGTAAGTTTTCTACCTTCACTATCAGGTATAGGATATTGTTCATCCAACTTAATATCATTCTTCTCATTAGTTAAACTAAAATTTAAACACTTAGTTTTAACTACATTACTTTCTTCTTGATTAATAGACTTAATATAATAAGCATAAGAAACGCCTAAAAATAAACCTAAAACAATAAATATACTTAAAATAATTAATATAATTTTCTTATTCTTACTCATCTTAAACATCCTCCATATTATTCTTGCATTGCAAATTGTATGGCATTCTATACCATATAAAGTATAGCATAGAATATCATATTATTGCACAAAAACTTACAACACTTTTATTGTAATAAGTTTTATCCAAATAATACGATAGCAAAGTAACTTTAAAAATATTGTCGAAAATATGGCTAAAATATCAAACAAAATTGAACTGTTCGGAATTTCCGAACAATTGAATTAACACTATTTTCTAAACTAACTTAATTTTAGGCATATTAAAAACTAAAGATACATAAATTTTGATAGATAGAGAGTGATAATATGAATGAAAATGTAATTATTCCCTTAGCGCAAAGAGGAAATGGTGATATCTATTTAGGTGTTGTTGGTGCTGTAAGAACAGGTAAATCTACTTTTATTAAAAAATTTATTGAAAATCTAGTTGTACCTAATATAGATGATGAAATTGAAAAAAAGAGATATTTAGATGAAATACCTCAAAGTGCTTCTGGAAAAACAATAATGACTACGGAACCTAAATTTGTTCCATCAAATGGTGCTAAATTAAAAGTCGATGAATTTAGTGCTAATGTTAAATTAATTGACTGTGTTGGTTATATAATACCTAATGCTAATGGGTATGAAGATGAAAATGGTAACCCAAGAATGGTTATGACTCCTTGGTTTAGTGAACCTATACCTTTTGTTGAAGCAGCAGAAGTAGGCACTGAAAAAGTTATAAGAGACCATTCTACTATTGGTATTGTTGTAACTACCGATGGCTCTATTGGTGAACTAAAAAGAGCTGATTATATTGAAGCAGAAGCTAAAGTAGTTAATGAACTAAAAAGTATTGGTAAACCCTTTATTGTAATTCTAAATACTAAAAATCCTCGAAGTGATGAAACATTAAAATTAACTAATGAATTAATTAAACAATATGATGTTCCAGTAATTCCATTATCAGTATTAGATATGCGTAGCGAAGATATAAATGAAGTATTAAAAACAGCCTTATATGAATACCCAGTACTAGATATTAAATTTAGTATTCCTGAATGGGTCCACATCTTAGATAATAAAAACGATATTAAAAAGCATTACTTAGAACTAATAAAAAACTGTGTTGGAGATATTAAAAAAGTAAAAGATGTGGACAACCTACTTAAATACTTTGAAGATTCTAAGTATATTTCTAAAGCTTATATTAGTAGCCTAGATAGTGGTACAGGAACCGTTGTTGTTAATCTAGATAGTAATGATGAATTATATAATACTACTCTACAAAGTATGATAGGTGAATCAGTTAATACCAAAGCCTCTATGTTAAAAATATTTGCATCTTATAAAGAAGGAAGAGAAGAATTCGATTCCATTAAAAGTGCTTTAAAACAAGCTAAATCAACTGGATATGGTATTGTCTATCCTAACTTAAAAGATATGAAACTAGATACTCCAGAAATAATTAAACAAGGTAGTAGATATGGTGTTAAACTACGTGCCGTAGCAAGTTCTATTCACTTAATGAAAGTTGATGTAGTATCTACTTTTGAACCAATCATAGGTAGTGAATTACAAAGTAAAGAACTAATAAACTATATCATGAAAGATTATGAAACTGACCCTACTAGTATCTGGAAAAGTGAAATATTCGGTCGCAGTCTAGATACCATTGTTCAAGAAGGTATCCAAGCTAAGCTATCAATTATGCCAGAAAACACTAGATATAAATTAAGCCAAACCGTAACTAAAATTGTTAACAAAGGTTCAAGTAATTTAATTGCTATTGTATTATAAAAAAGCCGTAAGCGTACCCGCTTACGACTTTTACAATCTACTGGGATATAAAGGCTTAACTTTAAACAATAATCATTCCTCTCTAATATTAATCAACAACGATTAATATGATTTTTTAAAGTTTCCAATAGATTGTCTTAAAGATTTAAATACTAAATTATTTATTTGGTTCTATGAATACAATCTAATATTTAAATTTGGGTTTCCCCGGCTTAATTTTTTGAAGTGTATTCTTTAAGGTCTATACATCTTCAAAAAGACCAGCTCTGTTTTTGTTTCTTTTAAAACAATATTTAATTAAATCATATTTTATACCAGTATGTATTACATACTAATATAAACCCCGCCCATTTGATCAAAATAATCATTAACGGACTTATCAAATAAGAAAACAGTCCCAGCTCCATTGTAATGTATAGAATATTTCTTACTTTGTGCAAGTGAAATATATCCCGTTGCATGTTGGTATGATCCATATACTGTTCCACTATTTTGAACATAAAAAGTTTGTTGAACAATAATGTCAGTTGCTCCAGAAGGCAGCTTTACAGAATTACCAAATCCATTAGTAAAATATTGGTAATTACTATAGCCAGAAGTTCCAGCACTTGAGGAAACATATGTTGAAGCTGAACCGCTAATTAACGAAGTATTAACAAATCGAGCACCAATTACATCATAACTTCTAACATTTGGATTTTTTAGCCATTGCAATTTTATTGTTACAGCACACGTATTACCACAAGCTTTAGAGATAGCTAAATATTTTGAACTCGTTTGATGGTATGTAGAACGTGTAGTAGTGTCGTTATCATAATATTTTTCAATTTTATAATCACGATTATTTACATCCATCTTTTGAATCCAATTATAATCTTCTACAGTCATTTTTGAAGGATAATCATCACCATAGAAATCTATAACATAATTGTATTCTTTTTCCGTTAAACTAACTCCATTATTATTAGTATAATAGCCTTCAGCTTTTACAACACCCATACATAGAAATAAACTCAATGTTAGTAGGAATGCATTTCTTACAACTTTCACTCATCCACTCCTTTCCATGACAAAATAGTAACCAATTTTTGGCAAAAAATAAAGGGCGAATTTCGCCCATTATATATTTAATACAAATAACTATAATAATTTTCATTAAAATCTTTTAAAATATCATCTTTGCAAGATCCTTTAATACATGTAGAAGTCAAATAGTTATAATCAAATTCATTTAATATTTCGCTATTTTGAAATTTTACATATTTTAGAATTTTCATAGAAGCATCATAGCTATATCTTTCCTCAACATTATCAAAGCAATAATTTAAATAATAATTATTTGTTTCACTAGAATATTTTTCTACAATACTTGTATCCCCATCTTTATGCTCATAAACATAAGACTTACTATCACTATCATACTTAAAATTATCTCTAACATACTTAGGAATATCATCATCTATAACATTTGAACTCTCATCATCAGAAACATTATTGTTCAAAGCATAAACAAAATCATCATTAGATTCAACCTCAGTAAAATGTAATTTAATAATCTCATTATACTCATCACTCTTAACTTCTAAATATAAATTATCCATAAACTTATCAACATCTCTATAAGAAAAATATTCATCATAACCATATTTATTAACAATTAAATCATCCATATTTTCTCTATTACGTAAATTTATTTCTTTATCACCATTCTTATAATACAATCTAGTTTCCATAATATTATCATCATCATTAAATGAAACAATATCACCTAACCTAATATAAGAATTTTTCTTAGTTACAATCATAACACCTTCATAAGTATTAAAATGCTCACTCTCACCACCAATTTTATAAACCTTTATTGAATTATAATTAGAGAAGAAATATATAAAAGGCATAATAGCTACTAATAAAAATATTATTGTACTATAAAATATAGTTAACTTTCTAACTTTTCTAACATTCTCTTTCATTACCGCAATAGATACATTATCTACATCTTTAGCATTATCTTTATTTTTTCTAGCACCATATACTAACTCATTAACAGTAACACCATAAAACTCAGATATCTTAACTAACATCTCAATACTTGGTAAATATACAGCTCTTTCCCATTTTGATATTGTACCTCTATCAACGCACAATACTTTTGCTAAAGCCTCCTGAGTTAATTCCTTTTCTGATCTTAATTCTACTAAAAATTTTGCGATTTTTTCATAATCCATATACATACATCCTTCCTAAAACCAAAATCCATAAAACCATTATATTATAAAATAAATAATTAAGATATGTCTTATTAGTCTATTTTCCCTATTTTAAAACATTTTCTCTACATTTTTAGGAACTTTATCTTTAATTATAGCATTTACTATTTTATCCTCTTTTTCTTTCGATACATCTTTACCTGTCATTTGGGATAAAGTTGATATCACTTCTCTTATTGTTTTTTCATCTTTCATATTTCCATTATTTAATTTTTCGGCTAAAGATATAATAGTATCTTTTTTTATTTTAGTTTTTTTCTCTACCTTTTTAAATAATTCATCGCTTAAATTCATTATAAAATCACCCTAGTGTATTATATGTTATTCGCCTAGTTTTGTGAGTATCAAAAAAGGAACTCTTATTAAAAGTTCCAAACTTAATTATTATAAACTTTATAAGATATTCCTTTTTGATTAAAATTTAATCGACAAACTAAAAAAATAAGCACTCACAAGTTGAGAATGTTAACCATTTTTTTAATAGATAAACTCTCAATCTATCAAACTGAATGTTTCTTTATGCAATTTATTGCATAATTTAATTATACAACATTTAAATATAATTCCAAGTGTTTTTCATAAATTTATTTACATTTTTATAACTTTAATATTGTTTGATTAGTAAATTTATAGTATACTCATATTTAGGAAACATCAGTTGTTGAGTGTTTACCTCCTTACTTTTTAAAGAAAGGAGGTTGATATTATGAAGAATAAAACCTTTATTTTAAAGTTATTAAAACTCATAATAATTTTATTATTTCAAATTATCATCTTGATAACAATAATAAAAATAAAAACACCCATGTAAATGAGTGATTACTTAACTTAGGTAAACACTCAACATGCAAAAACTGAATGTTTCCTATTTTTATTTTATGCAAATTTCTTGCTCAAATACATTATAACATAATTAAATATAATTTCAAGAGGTATTTTAATACCCCAAAATAGAAAAAAGTGCCACCATGACACTTCTAACTACTTATTATCAAGTTCTAAATTCTTTAGCTTCTCTTCTTCTAACGCTAAATTCTTTCTTTCTTGTTCAACAATATTTTGCGGAGCCTTAGTCACATAACCTTCATTACTTAAAAGATTCTTTCTTCTTTGAATACTCTTTCTTAACATCTCAATTTGGGCTAACTTTAAAGCCTTATCAGCTTCCGTCTCCACCTTCTCAAAGAATATCGTTGCTCTTACCTTCTTAGAAAATACCTTATAAGCCTTAATACCAAGATTATCCTTAACAACATTATCCTTTAATTTCAACATCTTAATAATTAAATCATTATCATCACTAGTATCAAACATTACTTTAAATTCTTTACTAATATTATTCTCAGCTTTAATATTTCTAAAATTCTTAATAAATTCAATCTCATCATCAACAATATCTTCAATATCTTCAAACACTAACTTTTTATTATGTCTTGGATACTTAGAAATCATTATCGACTCACTATCTCTAACTGGTAACATACCATAAATTTCTTCTGTAACATAAGGCATAAATGGATGAAGTAACTTTAATATTCCATCTAACACATAACATAACACACTCTTCGTACTCTTACTATCAATCGTATACTTAGCCATTTCAATATAATTATCACAAAACATCGTCCAAGTAAAATTATAAATCGTACTACCAGCATTATTAAACTCATACTTATCCATAAACTTTCTTGTTTCTTCCAAAGTACGTTCAAACTTAGTTAATATCCACATATCTTCCGGTTTCAAATCATCTAAAACAATCTCATCTAACCCCTCAATATTAGTTAAAACAAACCTTGAAGCATTCCATACCTTATTAATAAAATTCCAAGTAGCTTTAATCTTCTCTTCATCAAAACGCATATCCGTACCACTAGCAACATCTGTTGCTAAGTAATACCTTAATGCATCTGCTCCATAATCTCTTATCATATCAAAAGGATCAATCCCATTACCTAAAGACTTACTAAACTTTCTTCCTTGTTTATCTCTAATAAGACCATGTATTAAACAATCTTCAAAAGGTCTTTCACCTAATAATTCTTCTCCTTGAAAAGTCATTCTATTAACCCAAAAAGGAATAATATCATACCCTGTAACCAAACAATTATTAGGGTAATATCTTTCTAAATCACTAGTGTTATCTGGCCACCCTAAAGTAGCAAAAGGCCATAATGCCGAAGAGAACCAGGTATCTAAAACATCTTCATCTTGAATCCAACCTTCACCATCTGGTTTATCCATACCAACATAGATTTCTTCACCACGATACCACGCTGGAATTCTGTGTCCCCACCATAATTGTCTTGAAATACACCAATCATAAGTAATTTCCATCCAGTGATTCATTGTCTTCTCATATCTAGCCGGTACAAAATGTACCTTTGTCTTACTATTTTTTTGATTTTCTAATACCTTATCTGCTAAAGGACGCATCTTAACAAACCATTGCTTTTTAATCATTGGTTCAACCATCGCCCCCGTACGTTCACTATGACCAACTTCATGAACTATAGGTTCAACCTTAATAAGTAAGCCAGAAGCCTCTAAATCTTCAAGTAATACCTTACGACATTCTAAACAAGACATACCCTCATACTTACCACATAAATTATTCATAGTCGCATCATCATTCATTATAACAATACGTTCTAAATTATGGCGATTGCCAACTTCAAAGTCGTTAGGATCATGTGCTGGCGTAATCTTTACAGCCCCAGTTCCCTTAGTCATATCAGCATGTTCATCAGTAATAACTGGAATTAAACGATTAACAATTGGCAACACCACATTCTTACCAACATACTTCTTATAACGTTCATCTTCCTTATTAACCGCAACCGCAACATCTCCAAATAAAGTTTCAGGTCTCGTAGTAGCAACATCAATGTACTCTTCACTACCTTCTATACGATACTTCAAATGATAAAACGCACTAGCCTCTTCACTATAAATAACTTCTTCATTAGATAATGCTGTCTTAGCAACAGGATCCCAATTTATAATCTTTTCTCCCCTATAAATTAATCCCTTATTATAATAATCAACAAATACCTTTCTAACCGCCTTCGATAAACCATCATCTAAAGTAAATCTTTCTTTATCATAATCTAAAGATATACCAAGTTTAGCCCATTGACTCCTAATAATCTCAGCATGTTCATGAGTCCAATTCCAACATTCTTCTAAGAAACCATCTCTTCCCACTTGATACTTATCAAGACCCTTCTCTTTTAACCTGCCAACAACTTTAGCTTCCGTTGCAATAGCGGCATGATCCATACCTGGTAACCATAAACAATCATACCCATTCATTCTCTTATAACGAATAATAATATCTTGTAACGTTACATCCCAAGCATGTCCTAAATGTAATTTACCCGTAACATTTGGGGGAGGAAGCACAATTGAATATGGTTTCTTACTTGTATCTCCGGATTTAAAATAACCCTTACTCTTCCATTCTTCATATTTATTTTGTTCAACCAAATTATGATCATATTTCTTTTCTAACATTTTATTACCTCTTTCATATATTTATCAGCATATACCACTAAATCTTTGTATCTATCTTCTAACTTCAATACTTTAGTTATCTTATTTATTAACTTTTCTTTATATATAACTTTCATAATTTCTTTATAATTTACATCGTATATATAAGAATAATAAAGTATGATATAATCACTACAATTAAAATATTCTTGATATTTAACTAACGTATCTTTATAGAATTCTTTTCTTGTATCTTCATGTTCGGGTATTTTTGTATTTTCAATAAATCTATCTTCTCCAATAGCACGCAAAATATCTAACTTATCACAATCTCTTATCATTTTGATAAAATTATTACTAATATACTTACTATCCACTTCATATTTATTATGATATTTTACACCCAGTACTACATCTTCTAATGCCTTTTTATCTAATATTTTATCAAGTAATCCTTCTTCTTTTAATATCTTATAACCCAAATCACCATGGTCAATATTTAAATCATTATAAGAATCAAATTTATCTAGCTGAGGAAATCTTCCTATATCATGAAATAACCCTAAGATATATGCCACTATAACATCATTCTTAGATAGCTTTAACTTTCTAGCTAACCATTCCATTAAAGAAGCCACCCGATAAGAATGTAAATACTTCCATCTTATTTTCTCATTATTTAAATCAAATTTACTTATGTATTGTTCAAATATCTTTATTGCATCATTCTTCATTTACAACAACTCCATTAAAAAATAGCCACAACGTAAGAACGAGAAAACCCGTGGTACCATCTTACTTTATGACTAATCATACACTCTAAATCTTAACGCGATTATACGGTTTATGCTCCCAAGTAACCTTCAATTAACTAGTTTCTTAGTTTTCACCACCCACTAAGTCTCTTTTAAAACTAAAGTTAAAATACTCCTCTTGTTCATCACATCTATTGGTATTATATAGTATTGTTCTTCTTTATTCAAGACTTTCTTTTATTTTTAATACTTCATCAACTGATAATCCTGAAGCCTGAGAAATAGTATTGATATCTACATCTAGATTTAATAGTTTTTCAACCATTTCTTGTTGCTTTTTTTGTTCGCCAGCAGCTTGTCCTTCAATAAGCCCTTCGTTTTTGGCTATTTCACGGCCAATCTTTTCCCACT
>HF998224.1 GCA_000433255.1 Coprobacillus sp. CAG:605
TTTACTACTTTACTCATTTAAATACTCCTAATTAAAATTTATTTTTGTTCTAATTTACTTAATTTATCAAGTCGGTTGCATTCTTCTTGGATTTTTTGGACGAAGTTATAGCAATTGGCATGTTTTAAATGGCCATAAAAATCTTTTAAATTAAGATTATGTTTGCGCATTTTACGTTTGATATTGATTATGCAACGACGTCTTAGAAGAGTGTAATGTTCATGGATAACGTAGCCGCAAAAATTGCAACCAAATTTATTGGGGTAATATCTAGTTTTTTGATTTAATTCTAAGTCTAGTTTTTCAGTTAAGAAAGTTCTTATTTTAGCTAAAGCTTCTTGACATTCCTTTTTGGTTGGAAGTAAGAGAACGAAATCGTCCATAAAACGTAAGTAATATTTGATATGTAGTTTATGTTTAATGAAGTAATCTAGTTCACTTAAATAAATATTGGCAAAGTACTGGGATGTATAGTTACCAATGGGTATGCCTTTAGACTCGCCATCGTCATAGATTAGTTTTTTAGTTAGCTCTAAGAGGTTTTCATCTTTAATTGTTTTATTTAGAATTTTTAAGAGGATGTCTTTATTTATTGAATAAAAATATTTTTTGATATCGCCTTTTAAGATATAGTATGTGCCGTATTTATTTTGCATGTGACGCATGTATTTTTGGGTTTGGGCATAACAAAGGTGGGTGCCTCGATCATTTATGCAGGCATAGGTATCTTTAATAAACTTGGGAATAAAGATAGGTTTTACAAATTCTTCAACGTACCACTGGTGGACAACACGATCACGATATGGCAATGATTTGATAATTCTTTCTTTAGGTTCATAAATTGTGAAGGTGCGATACTTCCCTAGTTTGTAGTTGTTAGTTAGTAAGTCATCATAAAGATTAGCGATGTTCGTTTCTAAATCCATTTCAAATAGAATAGTTTCTTTGCGGTCACGCTTGCCTTGAATAGCGCGATAATGAGCGTTGATTAAATTTTCAAAAGTAAGTTTTTTGAAATAAACATTTCTTAGTGTTTTAGGCATGCTTTTAACCATCCACCAGCCATGTTGCTTACGGAAGCAATTTTTCTACTCCAGGCTCCATAGTTATGCCCTGTTATATAATCACTTTTATAACTTAGGCGAACATAAAATTTTAAAGATTTTAATTTGCAATCTACTTTGTTTAAATATTGAATTCGTTCTTTTACGTCTCTTGATTTTTGGGCTAGTATTATATTTTCTAAGCCCTCGTTTAAGATTCTTTTGATATCACTTTCCACGCCATATATTTCCGTTTTAGGAAATTTTTTAGTTATTTGGTAGGAATAATATGTTAATTCCACATAATTTCTATATATTAATAAATTTTCTAAATCTGTATCCATTTTTTCTCCTTTTTACATAATTAAAAGCAACCTTCAAGTTGCTTTAAAAGAAAACATCTAATGATGTTGTGAGATATCTAAAATTCGGTTTCTACTAGTTAGAATTTCTCTGTTTTTTGTTAACCTACTTATGTAGATTGGAATCGAACTTCAATGAATTAGGATATAAATATTTAGTCATAAACCTCCGATTTTGTGTTTTGAGAAAATATTTTTTTACTACCTCTAACCCATAGTTTCAAAGAAAGCACGGAGCGGAACGAATTATTGACGTTGCCCCATCCATTATCACGGCTGAATCTAAACACGCCCGCATCAGTAGTGTTGTTAGCGTAGCCAC